>PWIY01000365.1 GCA_003560215.1 Bacteroidales bacterium
CCGTGCGCCACTCGTCAGCACCCGTTGCCGGGTCTGTTACCGTTCGACTTGCATGTATTAGGCCTGCCGCTAGCGTTCATCCTGAGCCAGGATCAAACTCTCCGTTGTTTAAAAATCCTATTAGACAACTTTTGCTGTCCCGACTCATCTTTATTACGTCTGGCTTTCTTATCTCATCAATAACCTCTAAAAGGCATTGACGGGTATTTGCTTTCTGTCTTTTGCTTCCCAATTTTTCAAAGATCGATATCCCAAACTTTCCCGAACATCCAACACCTGATTTCCTAATCCCCGGCGTCCGGTTCCCCGTTTGGGGAGGGCAAAGATACAAACTATTTTTAATTCCCGGCAAAGTTTTTTAAAAAAAACTTTTTTTGCCGCCCCGGCGCTCGTTCGCAACCAGGCCAATGAGGGCCTTCTCCAATTCCGGGACGCAAGCCCGATCAACTTCATCACCCCAACGGGAGGGCAAAACTACACAAAAATTTTCTGCCAGGACCTACTAAGATACGAAAAAATTTTGAAAAATCGATCAGAACAGATCCACACTTCGTTTCACGAAGCGCGTAAGCTGCTCACCCTTAAGCAGGTTTTTAGACAGCAGGGCAAGGTCGATTAGCTGGCGAATTTGTTTGTCACGACGCTCTTCGTCTGATTCTTCAACAACCTTGCCGACCAACGGATGATTGGCGTTCACCACCAGCATGTAACTGTCGGGCAGGTTACCCATATAGTTCATCCCACCGGCAGCCGACATGTCTTTCATCCGGCGCATAAACTCAGGCTGTGTAATGATCATCGGATTTTCCGATTCACTGAGGTTTTCAAAAGACACCTGAAAACTTTGCTGATCGAGCTGCTTTTCGATCAATGGCTTCAACTTATCCTTTTGTTCATCCGATAGCTTGGAAGGCATTTCTTCTTCCTTCTTAATCAGTTTATCTGCCACCTCGGCATCCACCCTGACAAAAGACACCTCTTCCAGGTCAGACTCGAGCATATTCACAAAATGGCTGTCGATGGGGGTATCCATCACCAGTACATCATACCCTTTTTCTTTGGCAGCCTCAACGGCACTGTGCTGAGCTTCCTGATCGGTAGTGTACAGGTGGACAACTTTTTTGTCCTTATCGGTCTGGTTCGTTTTGATGTGATCACGGTATTCGTCCAGGGTAAAAAATTTGTTGTCTGTGTTTTTCAACAGGCAAAACTTTTTGGCCCTTTCTTTGAATTTTTCATCGGAGATCATCCCATATTCAATGAATATCTTGATGTCATCCCATTTTGCCTCAAAATCCTCCCGCTTATTTTTGAACAATTCTTCCAGTTTATCCGCCACCTTCTTGGTAATATGGCTGCTGATTTTTTTCACGCTGCTGTCGCTCTGCAGAAAGCTCCGCGACACATTCAGCGGAATATCCGGAGAATCGATCACACCATGGAGCAATGTCAGGAAGTCCGGGACAATTCCTTCAACGGAATCTGTCACAAACACCTGGTTGCAGTATAACTGAATTTTATCACGCTGAACCTCGAAGTTCTGCTTCACCTTGGGGAAATATAGGATTCCCGTCAGCTCAAAGGGATAGTCCACATTCAGGTGAATATGAAACAAAGGTTCGTCAAAGCTCATGGGATACAACTCCCTGTAAAAGCTCTTATAATCTTCTTCAGACAAATCGGTTGGCTTGCGGGTCCATGCCGGACGGGTATTGTTGATCACCCGCGGTTTCTCCACAGTTACCTCCTTCTCCTCTCCCTTTTCGTCCTTTTCTTTGCTGGTTTCCTTTTCGGTGCCAAAAATGATCTCCACCGGGAGGAACTTGCAATATTTGCTGAGTAGTTGGGAAATTCTCGATTCTTCGAGAAACTCCTCCGAGTCTTCGGCAATGTGGAGAATCACATCGGTTCCGCGGGTCTTTTTTGGTTTTTCCTCCAGGCTGAATTCAGGGGTACCATCACAGGTCCAGACAACCCCCTTGCTGTTCTTTTTGTAGGATTTGGTGTGCAGCTCAACCCTGGAAGCCACCATAAAGGAGGAATAAAACCCGAGACCAAAATGGCCGATCATCGGGTTGGCTTCGTTTTCACTCTTGTATTTACTCACCCATTCTTCAGCACTGGAAAAGGCAATCTGGTTAATGAATTTATCCACCTCTTCGGCAGTCATCCCAATGCCCCGGTCGCTGACAGTGATCGTTTTGGCCTCTTTGTCCACTTTGATCTCTATTTTGGGGTCACCCAGTTCGCCTTTATACTCTCCGAGAGAGGCCATGGTCTTCAGCTTTTGGGTGGCATCCACAGCATTGGAAACCAGCTCCCTGAGGAAGATCTCATGATCTGAGTACAAAAATTTCTTGATGATGGGAAAGATGTTCTCTGTCTGAACGTTTATTTTTCCTTTTTGCATAAACCGGTTTTTTTTGGATTGTTTCTATGACATAATAACTCCTGATCCAGACGCCTGGCCAGTAAAACAGGTATTTAACGATGAAATTGCCGGCTGTGCCGGACTGCCCCCCTTTCACGCAAACTGCATGCCAGCACAAGCAGGCTGCCATTTTGGCCGACAAAGTCATGACAAATTCGTCATCCCGCAATGTCAATCATTCAAAATTTTAAAAAAATATAATACTAGGTATTGCATAGTACTATTTTTTATTTTATCTTTGTCACAAGATAAATAAGAAACACCTGTACACATGAACCTGGAAAATACAAAAGCCCAGATGCGCAAAGGAACGCTGGAATATTGCGTACTCGCATTGCTTTCCCGAAAAGAAGCCTATGCTTCAGAACTGATAAGGACTTTGAAAGAAGCCCGACTGCTGGTTGTGGAAGGGACGGTTTACCCGCTTCTAACGCGGCTGAAAAATGACGGTTTACTTACCTATCGCTGGGAGGAAAGCACCGAAGGGCCGCCCAGAAAATACTACATGGTCACCCCCCTGGGAGAAAGCTTCCTGAAGGAGCTGCACAATACCTGGACGGCCCTTACGGCTGCTGTAAACAAAGTCACCCGTGAAGCCAGAGGGGATGGTGAGGGTCTTGCTCCGGAAGACCAACAAAACAGAGCAGGCACTGATGACGAAACCGAAAA
>PWIY01000249.1 GCA_003560215.1 Bacteroidales bacterium
GCTTATACAAATAAGGTTCCAACCGGCCAGTACCGCGCCTACGGTAACCAGGCAGCCAACTTTGCCACAGAGTCATTGCTTGATATGGCCGCTGAAAAGCTGGGCATTGACCCCGATCACTGTACCGGTGTTGAACATGGTATTGATCGCACATTTGGAATGGTCACCCATAAAAGTACCGCAAAACATCTGACCGGTATTGACAAAGCTCTCCTCCGCATAATCCCACAACCGAACCTCATCGTAATTATTCTTCAGGTTACTGGTATTGGTATCAGCGCCCAGGTTACACCATTCGCCAATTACACTGTGACCCAGGTAGCCGTCATGCGCCTTGTTGGAATAGCCAAAAATGACAGAAGAAGACATCTCTCCGCCCACTTTTGAATGGGGGCCTATGGAAGATCCGCCATAGATTTTGGCACCGAGGCGAACCACAGAACCTTCACCCACACCAACGGGCCCTTTGAGAATTGCTCCGTCCATAATATGTGCATCCTTGCCGATATAGACCGGCCCTTCTGAGGCATTGATAAAGGCCATGTCGATTTTGGCACCCTTCTCCACGAATACATTTTCAGGGGCCATCACCCGTACATGATCAGGTATGGGTTGACTTTTCTTTCCCGTGGTGAGCAATCCGTAATCAACCGGGATCTGCTGCTCGTTGAGTATCAGAATATCCCAGAGCCTGTAAAGCTTCTTGAACTCAGCCTGGGTGTGCATGGGCTCAACATCTTCCAGCAGATCCGACTCCAGGTTGGTAATATCCTCTGCCTGCACCCGGTGGGCAATCAGGGTTTCTCCGCAAACCAGGGTCTGGTTGGGCTTCAGCTTGCCGATTTCTTCCACCATTTTCTCATTGGGCATCACGCTGGAATTGACCAGCACATTGTCAGCCTCTTTGACCATTGGAAACTTTTCAGCCAGATAGGGCTCTGTAAGGGTAGAAGTTTTCGTTTTCAGAAAATACTCCCACTTCTCACGAATTGTCATGATCCCGACACGCAGGTCGGCAATGGGTCTGAGAAAAGTAAAAGGAAGCAGATGGTCACGGGCCTGTGCGCCAAACAAAATGTAATTCATCGTCACGCTGATTAGAGGATTTTTTCTTGTCAATAGTATGTTAGATGCCGTAAAAATAAACAAAAAAAGCCCTTTTTACAGGGCTTTTAAAAAATATTTTTAAACAAATCTGACTACTTGTTCTCCTTCAGGTGCTTCTTGTATTTTGTCCTGAATTTATCCACACGTCCTGCGGTATCAACAAGCTGTTGCTTACCTGTGTAAAACGGGTGAGATGTATGAGAGATTTCCAGTTTGATCAACGGATACTCATTTCCATCTTCCCACTTGATGGTTTCCTTGCTCTCAGCTGTTGAGCGCGTCAGAAAGCTATAGTCGTTCGACATGTCCTTGAAAACGACAAAGCGATAGTTTTTGGGATGGATATCTTTCTTCATCAGAATGTTTATTTAAAATTTTGCCAGCCGGTTCTTCTGGCTGTTATACACACAATTTGTTGAATCCCTTTTTTCAGGACTGCAAAGTTAGTATTTTTTTCAAACATAAAACAAGTCCCCGAAAAGAATTTTAATCAAGGGAGTTCACAACCAGTCCGCTTCGCAGCTTCGGTTCAAACCATGTGGTTTTCGGAGGCATGATGTTACCCGTATCAGCGATATCAATCAACTGCTTCATACTTACCGGGTAAAGGGCAAAGGCCACCTTCATTTCCCCACTGTCAACCCGGCGTTTCAACTCTCCAAGTCCGCGAATACCTCCTACAAAGTCAATTCGCTTGTCGGTACGAAGGTTCCTGATATTCAGCAAAGGCTCCAGCACTGTGTTGGACAAAATGGTCACATCCAGCACCCCGATCGGATCGCTGTCATCATAGGTGTGCGGTCTGGCCTTCATGGAGTACCACTCCCCTTCCAGGTACATGCTCATTTCGTGAAGCTCAGCGGGTTTATACTCAGAAGTACCTTTGTTCACGATCTCAAAATCCTTTTCGAGCCTGGCCAGGAAGTCCTCTTTTGATAAACCATTGAGGTCTTTGACCACCCGGTTGTAATCAATGATGGTGAGCTGTTCATCAGGGAAAACCACCGCCATGAAAAAGTTATAGGGTTCATTCCCTGTATGGTTCGGGTTGTTTTCTTTTTTCTCGTTGCCGACCAGTGCGGCAGCAGCAGTGCGGTGATGGCCATCTGCCACATAAAAATATTTCACACCGGAAAAAAGCTTTTCGAGCTCCTTAATCACGGCATCGTCTTCAATGACCCAGAAATGATGGCCGAACCCGTCGTCTGCCACAAAATCATACACAGGGGGGTTCTGGATCACTTTTTCCACAATCGCATCAATGGCCTGCTGCTTCGGATAGGTAAAGAATACCGGTTCGGCATTGGCATTGGTAATGCGAACATGTTTCATCCGATCCTCTTCTTTATCAGGACGGGTCAGCTCGTGCTTTTTAATGATGTCATTCATATAATCTTCCACACCGGCACAGCCGACAATTCCATACTGGGTTTTCTCTCCCCAACTTTGGGCATACACATAAAAATTGGGCTTCTCGTCCCTGACCAGGTAGCCCTGTTCTATGAACCGACGAAAGTTCTCCCTGGCTTTATCGTATACCTGCTGCGAGTAAAGGTCGATTCCTTCAGGAAGTTCCACTTCAGGTTTTACCACGCGCAGAAAACTATATTTGTTGTCACCTGCTTCTTCACGTGCTTCCGCAGAGTCCAGCACATCGTAAGGACGGGAAGCCAAATCTTTTACAATCTCTTTTGGAGGCCGATACCCCCTGAATGGTTTGAATATTGCCATACTTTGTTAGTTTTTAGTCGGGGGCTGCGCCCCCTCCAGTTGTTAGTTTGTCGGGGGCTGCGCCCCCTCCGTTAGTCGGCGCTGACGCGCCTCCAGTTGGTCGGCGCTGACGCGCCTCCAGTTGGTCGGCGCTGACGCGCCTCCGGTTAGTCGGGGCTGACGCCCCTCCAGTTGTTGGTTTCCATGGGCTAAGAATGAGGGGGATGCCTATATGTACCAAACGGTGCTACGTTGTTGTTGGTTTTTTAGGGCTCGTGTGA
>PWIY01000267.1 GCA_003560215.1 Bacteroidales bacterium
AGATCCAGAATCGGGTACCCCACTATTTGCCCGGGACCATGGTAAGTAATGTCTCCTCCCCTGTTGATCTTATAATAGGTCGCCTCCTTCTGCTGAAGTTCAAGCATATTCACCAGCAGGTTATTTTCAGACCCGTTTTTACCCAGGGTATACACATGGGGGTGTTCACAAAAAAGCAGGTAGTTATTGGTGGAGGCGGTGTCTTCCGGATGATTGCGGTTAAATACCTTTTGTTCTACAATACGGTCAAAAAGCTTTTCCTGGTAATCCCAGGCCTCTTTATAATCAATCACATCAAGGTCTTCAAAAAAGACGGTATTGTTCTTATCAGCCATGTTTTTTATTTGCAAAAATACATATAAGTTTCCAACCCTTCATCCGTAAATATCTCCGGAGAGGGCATTCATAAAACCACTATCTTTATCATGTCAGGCTCATCATGTATACAAAACCATCCGGTAAAGTTTCGGAAACAATAAACCTACGGGAAATCGTTGGCTTAACCAACAGTCAACAAAAAAGGCCACCGGCCCAACCACAGTCTAAAAACTTACAGGTACTTTTCATTATTCACACATATGGATTTCGGAAAACAGGATATTGAAATCATGGCTCCGGCCGGCTCTTACGAATCATTGATGGCCGCCATTCAGGGTGGTGCAGATGCCGTTTACTTCGGAGTGGGCAAGCTGAACATGCGGAGCCGCTCTTCACAGAATTTCGGGCATGATGATTTGGTTAAAATCACAAAACTTTGCCGGGAGCACGGGGTTCACAGCTACCTGACCCTGAATACCATCATTTACGATGAGGAACTCGAAATGATGCAACAAACCGTTGAAAAGGCCAAACAGGCAGGCATCACCGCCATCATTGCTTCTGACCTGGCTGTAATCCGCCACGCACATTCACGGGGAGTGCGGGTTCATATTTCAACACAATGCAATGTCACAAACCTTGAAGCGGTCCGCTTTTTCTCTGCCTACGCCGACGTAATGGTACTGGCCAGGGAGCTCCGCCTGGAACAGGTAGAGCATATTGCCCGTGGAATTCAAGAAGAAGACATCCGCGGGCCTTCGGGTGAAAGAATCAAGCTTGAGGGTTTCGTTCACGGAGCACTTTGTATGGCCGTCAGCGGAAAATGCTACCTGAGCCTTGACAACATGAATTATTCAGCCAACCGTGGAGCCTGCCTCCAGCTTTGCCGGCGCTCATACCTGGTAACCGACAAGGAAGAAGGCTACGAACTGGAAGTGGATCACCAGTATATTATGTCACCCAAAGACCTTTGTACCATTACATTTGTGGACAAAATCATGCAGGCGGGTGTGCGTGTTTTCAAAATTGAAGGTCGGGGTCGCGGACCGGACTATGTAAAGACAGTTACCAGCTGCTACAAAGAAGCCGTGGAAGCCGTCCGGCAGGGCGCTTACAGCAAAAAGAAAGCAGCTGAGTGGATCATGAAGTTAAAGGGAGTGTTTAACCGTGGATTCTGGGACGGTTATTACCTTGGCCGCACCATGGGCGAATGGTCAGAGCGGTACGGTTCACAATCGACACGTCGCAAACAATATATCGGTCGCATCACCAACTATTTTTCAAAACTTCAAGTAGCAGAGATAACCATGGAAACCGGCAGCTTTTCCGCCGGAGACAGCATCATGATCACCGGCCCGACCACTGGCGTTCTGGAAGTCGAGCCAGGCGAGATCAGGGTAGATAACAAGCATGTGGGTACTGCACAAAAGGGAGAGCAGTGTTCTGTAAAAGTACCCGAACTGGTGCGACGGGGTGACAAGGTTTTTCGCATTGATGTGGTGGAAGACAGGTTTTAGATGACTTGTCGTGGCTAACGCCCCTCCGGTTAGTCGTGGCTTCGCCACTCCAGTTGTTGGTTTGTCGAGTGCTCCGCACTCTCCGGTTGTTGGTTCCGGCGCTTCGCGCCTGTTGGTTGCTGGTTCTCATGGGCAAAGATCCAGGAAAGCTGCCTATATTGCGGTAAACGGGCCAGGCAGTTGTTGGTTGTTAGTTCTCATGGGCCACCAAACAGGAAAGCTGCCAATGGTCTGGGAAAAGGCCCAGGCGGTTGTTGGTTGTTTGGCTGCGCCCCCCGCTCGCTGCAGGGGTGCCCTGGCTAAAATCTACGGGCGGGTCACTCCACGCAGGCCAATCCGGCCACCCGGGCGGTTCATCGGCCGTATCTGATTATTTTGGGGCAGTTGAATTGTTGCATCGGGCCCGGTGTGGTATTTCCGGCCGGTGGCCTGCTTGCTGCTGCCCTTCCTTGCTCTGCTGTAACCCATCATTTGTTTTGCTGCAGCCCGCCCCGGTGAACCGCCCTTGATTTTGACGCAGGCACCCCTTAAGGCGATCGTTGGGCGCACCCCTCCAACCAACAACCGCTCAGCCCGTCCCAAAAACTATGGGCAGCTTCCCCAACCCATGGCCCATGAGAACCAACAACCAACAGGCGCGTAGCGCCGAAACCAACAACTGGAGGCGCGTCAGCGCCGACAAACCGGAGTGGCGAAGCCACGACTAACCAACAACCAAGGGGGCGAAGCCCCCGTTAACCGGAGGCGCGTCAGCGCCGACTAACCAACAACCATGAGGGGCGCCAGCCCCGAACAAAAAAAGCCCCATCCTTTTATAAGAATGAGGCTTCTGTAAAATCCGGCGACGACATACTCTCCCGGGTGTTACCCCAGTACCATCTGCGCTGGCAGGCTTAACGACTCTGTTCGGAATGGGAAGAGGTGGACGCTGCCGCTATAGTCACCTAAAGACGGGTGTAAGATTGTTTGCCTGGCTCTTTGGGGGAACATTCCCACAGCAACCAATGCCGTGAACATCTGCCAGGTATCTGCCTCCCGTGTCGGGGGGCTACAACCTTACAATATCAATAAACTGAAGAGAAAAGACACAATCAACAAAACACATCTTTGTTAAAGACCTACGTCATAAGAAGCCGTTCGGGTGATTAGTACTGCTCGGCTTTGCCATTACTGACTTTACACCTGCAGCCTATCTACGTCATCATCTTTAACGACCCTCAAGGGAAGTCTCATCTTGTGGCGAGTTTCGTGCTTA
>PWIY01000067.1 GCA_003560215.1 Bacteroidales bacterium
CAGGAGGTTGTTGGTTGTTGGTTGTTGGTTGTTGGTTCAGGGGCGGAATGAAGGGAAAGCTGCCAATGGTTTGGGGAAAGGCCCGGGAGGTTGTTGGTTGGTCGTGGCTGCGCCACTCCAGTTGTTGGTTGTTGGTTGTTGGTTCATGGGCGGAGTGAGGGGAAAGCTGCCAATGGTTTGGGGAAAGGCCCAGGAGGTTGTTGGTTGTTGGTTGTTGGTTGTTGGTTCAGGGGCGGAATGAAGGGAAAGCTGCCAATGGTTTGGGGTAAGACCCGAAAGTTGTTGGTTGTTGGTTCGATAAAATATGAATAGTGGGGTTGCCCACGGATGACCCCGAAGGGGTCATATGTTACTAAACGTTAATGACATGCTGAAAATAAAAAACCTGAGTGTTTCCGTACAGGGAAAAACCATCGTCAAGGGGCTGAACATGGAGGTCAATGAAGGTGAGGTTCACGCCATCATGGGGCCCAATGGGTCAGGCAAAAGCACGCTTGCATCTGTAATAGCCGGGCGGGAAATCTTCGCTGTGGAAAGCGGGGAAATCACCTATCTGGGGAAAAACCTGTTTGACATGCCTGCTGAAGAGCGCGCAAGGGAGGGGATCTTCCTGGGGTTCCAGTATCCCGTGGAAATACCCGGAGTGAGTATCGCAAACTTCATGCGAACCGCCCTGAATGAGAAGCGAAAACATCTGGGGCTTGATCCTTTGAGTGGTGCCGAGTTCCTTAAGCTGATGGAGGAAAAGAAAAAAATGGTGGACATCCATTCAAAGCTTACCAACCGCGCTGTGAACGAGGGTTTCTCCGGCGGAGAAAAGAAGAAGAATGAGATTTTCCAGATGGCCTTGCTCGAACCACGGCTGGCCATCCTGGACGAAACAGACTCCGGACTTGACATCGACGCCCTGAAAGTGGTCGCCAACGGGGTGAACAAGCTGAAAAGGGATGACAATGCCACCATCGTGATTACCCACTACCAGCGGCTGCTGGATTACATTGTACCAGACTTTGTACATGTTTTGTATGACGGACGCATCATAAAAAGCGGGCCGAAAGAGCTGGCGATGGAACTGGAAGAAAAAGGGTATGACTGGATCAAACAGGAAATGTAACCTTCATGGATACCGTACAAACAACATTATTCAAAGACAGGCTGCTGGAACTTTACCAACAGGAGCAGGAGGCCATCCGGGGCAAAGCCACCCCGTTTGTAAACAGGCTGCGCAAGCAGGCCCTTGGCCGTTTCCGCGAAAATGGGTTCCCCGGCACCAGCCAGGAAAGCTGGCGGTTTACCGACCTGACCCCGTTGCTGAACACAGAGTTTGTGTTTGATTTCAGCAACCAAAGCCGTCACATGGATGTGGAAAAGATTTTCACCTGTGACGTTTACGACCTTGACACCTTCAGTATTACGCTTCTGAACGGCTGGTTTGTTTACAAACATGCCCCCCTGACACAACTCCCCGACGGAACCATTATCGGGAGTCTGGCCAAAGCCATGGAAGTTTACCCTGAGCTGGTAGACCGGTATTACGGGAAAGCCGTTAAAATGGAAACACACGAACTGGCTGCCCTGAACACGGCCTTTGCCCAGGATGGTTTGTTTATTTACGTACCGGAAGGTGTAAAAGCCGAAAAGCCAATCCAGCTGATCAACATTGTCAATGCAGATCATCCGGTTTTTCTTCAACCACGCCACCTGATCATTGCTGAAAACAATGCAGAACTGACCCTGGTGCACTGCGACCACTCCCTGACCCACAACGTCAGTTTTACCAATACCGTTTTGGAAATGTACGCCGGGGAAGAGGCAAAGGTATCGCACTATAAAATCCAGAATAAGGGACGCAATTCTGCCCTGGTTACGAACAATTTCTTTCACCAGGAAGCATCAAGCAAGTTTTACAGCAACATCATCACGCTGAACGGAGGGTTCACAAAAAACATTGTGGATGTGGCCATTGCAGGTACAAACTGCCAGTCTGATCATTTCGGGCTGTATCTTGTGGACAGCAACCAGCATGTGGACAACCAGCTGTACATTGACCACCGCGAATCTTCCTGTTACAGCAACCAGTTATACAAAGGGATTCTGGACGATGAGGCCACGGCCGTTTTTTCCGGCAAGGTAATGGTACAGCGGCATTCTCAGCAAACCGAGGCCCATCAGAACAACCATAACATTCTGCTTACCGATGAGGCAAAGGCCAACACCCAGCCGCACCTGGAAATTTATGCTGATGACGTAAAATGCTCTCATGGTGCAACGGTGGGACAACTCGACCCTGAAGCCATGTTCTATATGCGATCAAGAGGGCTCTGTGAGCGCACAGCCAGGCAATTGATGATGATCGCTTTTGCCGGTGAGGTGGTCAGAGAAATAAACATTGATGCCCTTCGCGAACGGATTCATCACATGGTTGAAAAAAGACTGAAAGGAGAATTGTCGATCTGCGATCAGTGTGTACTGCATTGCAACAGCAAGCAGCCCACCACATTCAATATTGACCTAAGCAAGCTATAAACAATAAACAACTGCTCTGTGAGTAAGACTGAACAACTGCGCAAACAGTTCCCCATTCTTTCCAGGGAGGTCAACAACCGCCCCCTGGTCTATTTTGACAATGCCGCAACCACCCAAAAACCTGCTCAGGTCATTGAGCGGATTCAAAGGTATTATGAATCGGAGAACAGCAACATTCACCGCGGAGCACACTTTTTAAGCCAGATGGCGACTGACGCCTATGAACAGGCCAGAAAAACCACAGCTTCTTTTATCAATGCAGCACACCCCCATGAAGTGGTGTTTACCCGGGGAACCACTGAATCAATCAACCTGGCAGCCCACTCTTTCTGCAAACAATTCCTCAAGCCGGGCGACGAAATTCTGATATCAGCCATGGAACATCATTCCAACATTGTTCCGTGGCAGATCGCCTGCGAAGAACACCAGGCAACCCTTAAGGTGATCCCCATCAGCCAGAGCGGAGAACTCATCATGCCGGAATATCATAAGCTGCTCAGTGACAAAACCCGACTGGTTGCCATAACCCATGTCAGCGATGCGCTGGGTACCATCAACCC
>PWIY01000188.1 GCA_003560215.1 Bacteroidales bacterium
ATCTTCAGTGATGGATTCCATGATCTCCAGGTTGCGGATGGTAAATTTATCAAGCCACACATACCGGCTTCTGTCTATTCGGCTGATCTTGTTGATATGCCCCAGTTCATCGTGTCGTGTATCCGACAAATACTGCATCACCGCTCCGGCGGCGATGATCCCTTCGTTGAGCTCTTCAATGCCAAAGCCTTTGAAGGAAACCGTTCCGAAATGCTTCAAAAGCAGATCATCGGCAAAATCACGGGTAAACACCCAGTCATCCAGCGTGCTGATGTAATATTTGCCCGGGAACCGGGCCTGCATAAGTTGTTTGTGTTTCTTCTGGATAACCACCTCACTGGGACGCAAACTCTGAAGCAGCTTGTCAATGTACTCCCTGTCGCCCTGATCGGTCAGAAATTCACCTGTGGACACATCCAGAAAGGCAATGCCGGTATTTCCCTCTGTAAGATGCAGGGCTGCAAGGAAGTTGTTTTCTTTGTGATCCAATACCTTGTCGCTGAAGGCGATACCCGGAGTCACAAGTTCGGTAACCCCTCGTTTCACGATCTTTTTGGCTTGTTTGGGATCCTCCAGCTGATCGCAGACCGCCACACGCTGGCCGGCACGGACCAGTTTGGGCAGATAATTGTCAAGTGCATGGTAAGGAAAACCGGCCAATTCCACGTATGATGCCGCTCCGTTGGCCCGCCGGGTCAGAATGATTCCCAGGATTTCTGCCGTTTTCACCGCATCCTCACCGAACGTTTCATAAAAATCTCCCACCCTGAACAGCAGCAGTGCATCCGGATGTCTGGCCTTGATGCCGTAATACTGCTTCATCAAGGGGGTTTCAACGTTCTGTCCTTTAGGTTTTGCCAAGGCTTTTGGGGTTTTTCCAGACAAAAATACGAAATTAAGAAGAGTTAACTACCTTTCACAATCTATGTTAAAACCGGGTTAAACAAAGGCCGGATATTTGGAGGGTTCAGAGCAATGCCTTAGATTTGCATTTTAAAGGGTTAACTTTTAATTATTTACAAACCAACAGATAGCTATTATGCGTTTTATCAAAAAGAGTCAAGTTTTTTCCATTCTGGCACTGGCCTTCATCGTACTTTTTTCAACCCCCCTGAAAGCAAATCCTGGCGGATTTTCCGATGAAGAACTGGAAAAGTTTGCCAATGCAATTTTGCAGGTGATGACAATCCAGCAGGAAGGACAGGCCGAAATGATTGAAATCATTGAAGACCATGGCATGACCGTGGAGCGTTTCAATGAGATCATGATGCAGGCCCAGGAAATGCCACTGGAGCAGGTTGAAGCCACCGAAGAAGAAAAAGAAGTATACCTGGAAGTGATTGAACAGATCGATGAGATCCAGATTGAACTTGAAGAAGAACTGGTTGAAGTCATCGAGGATGAAGGCCTCAGCATTGAGAAATATGAGGAAATCATGCAGGAGTATCAGCAAAATCCTGAATTGCAGCAACTGATACAGCAAATGTTGCAATAGTGAACTACAGAATTTTTTTCAAAAAAGCCGCCCTGTTTTACAAGGCGGCTTTTTTTTATCAATTCCCCATCAGGAGATCAGGAACAACGGCTTGTCGATAAAGGATTCATACACCGGACGCAACCTCTTGGTGTTGTAATGCTTTTCCACATTCACCAGTTTGTTGGTACTTGTTACAATATCCACAGGGATATTGTCATAGCGACCGTTTTTCAGAATCACAAGACGTCCGTGTATTCCCTTCAGGATCAGATCCAGGGCAAGATTGCCGTACGCCATGGGCACAATGCTGTCAATGGCGTCAGGATCACCCGAACGTACCAGGTAGCCCAGGTACTGGTTGATGGTTTCCACCCTTTTTCCTTTATTGAACTTCGGACTCAGTTCCTTGATCCTTGCTGATACTGCATCACCGATCCCGCCCAGTTTGGCATGTCCGTACATGTCCTTTTCAGCACTCTGGAACATCATGTCCACCCCTTCAAAAGTAGCTCCTTCCGACACAAGCACCACTGAGTATTTACTGGGATTTTTCTCACGGTCTTCAACGAGCAGTTCGGTCAGGTGCTCAATATTGAAAGAGTATTCCGGAATGACACAACGGTTGGCAGCCCCGGCCATGGTCGGGAGCAGTGAGGTAAACCCCGCATATCGTCCGAACACCTCCATCACCAGAATCCTTTCGTGCGAGCCGGCCGAGGTTCTCAGCAGGTTTGCCAGGTGAATGGTCCGGGTTACACAGGTGCTGAAACCGATGCAATAATCCGTTCCGGGCACATCATTGTCCATCGTTTTCGGTATGGCCACCACCTTGACCCCCTCCTGGTACATCCGCACTCCGTAACTGAGGGTATCGTCACCCCCGATCGGGATCAGAAAATCAATACCCAGGTGGTCGATGTTTTTCAGCACCTCCGGTGTGAGGTCATTGATCTCCTCGTTGTATTTTTCTTTAAGATGCGCGGGAACATGCTTTTTTGGCACATGACTCGGCCTTGTCCGGGAAGTATGCAGGAAAGTCCCTCCAGTGCGTCCGGCCTTGTTCACAGTGTATTCTGACAGCTCAGTGTAATTTTCCTGGTTATCGGCATCTTTTTCCCGCCTGAGCTCCATCAGCCCGGCCCACCCGCGGCGAATCCCCAGCACGCGATATCCCTCGCGCAAGGCACGGATTGTGATTGCCCGAATGGCGGGGTTCAGCCCCGGTACATCTCCTCCTCCGGTAAGGATTCCAATGGTTCCTTTTGTTCCTTCCTTCATACTATTGTGATTTTATGGTGAATAATATGTTTGTTCTTCTGAAATTTGCAACTGTTCCGGGTGCGTCCTATCAGGGGCATCGTTCGGGTCAGGGGCATCCTTCGGGGCTGTGAACGGGCCCGTCTGATCACGCACGGATTGCCATGACCGACCGAACCGCACGGTGCCACCCACCCCATCGACAAACCTGCCCACTGGCCTCCTGACCGGTTTTTGCCAAATATAAAGTTAAGAATTTCTGATAAACGAAATGGTGAGCGGATTCGATCCCTCACATTGGTTGCAATTGATCAATTTATATGATAGGTTTGTTGTATAAAGCA
>PWIY01000228.1 GCA_003560215.1 Bacteroidales bacterium
GGTCGTAAGATTCCTGACTGATAGCGTCCCGCTCAAGCAGGCTGCGCTGCCGGAACTCCCGTTCCACCAGCAACCGGTGCTGGGCTTCAAGTTTCTGAAGCTGGGCCTGCAAATGGCGGTCGTTCATTTTGGCCAGAAGGTCACCTTCCTCCACAAAACTTCCTTCCTGGAAATAGATGCCCACGACCTTTCCGCTTGTTTCAAATGCAAGATCCACCTCCTCATCAGGCAACAAGTTTCCGGTTGTTCTGACCTCATCGCGAATGGGCGTCGGTTCAAGGACATATCCGCTGACCTTCAGGGCCCGTCGCTGCTGGGGCTGGAAAGAGGCATCTCCCCCCCCTGAAGTTCCGGAGGAAAACAAGGGCCTGATTTTCGGGTAGGCAATGATCCCGATCAACAAAACCAGGATGGCCAGGTTGATCACAATTCTGAATTTTTTGTTCATTGTTTACTGCTAATATGGTTTTCAATGGCATAAGTCAGCCGGGCATGCCCGAAATAAAAGGAAATGATTCGACTGAAATGGTTCAAAGATTTAAGGTGTTCAGATGCCAGGCTCGTCATTTAAGAAGTTTGGGGCTTTGTTCATCTATATATCGGAATATATCAACACCTCACAACTGGATTTGTTTGATCAATGACCCTGGATGCAAAAAGACCGTAAATATAGCCATGAAAGCCGCCCGGCAATGCAAATTAAACCTTAAAAAACGCAAATGCCCTGATTAATTCAGATGCCCAATCAGGTTTTTATGTATTTTTAACCCGGCTTACTCCAATTCATTACTCAACCCATCGAATTATTCATTATTATTTTAACGAAAATGATGACAAAAAAAATTGGCAAACTGTTGCTTTTGCTGGCCGTATGCTTTGTATCAAAAGGAGCGATTTGTGCCAGTGAAACCTATCAGTACGAAACCGTGCCGGGTGATCCGCTTAATGCCCGCATTTACACACTCGACAACGGGCTCAGGGTGTATTTGTCGCCCTTCGACAATGAACCCAGGATTCAGACCTATGTGGCTGTCAGGGTGGGCAGCAAACATGACCCGGCGGAAACCACCGGCCTGGCCCATTATTTCGAGCATCTGATGTTCAAGGGAACCAGCAGCTTTGGCACGCTTGACTGGGAAAAAGAGGAACCCCTGCTGGATGAAATAGAGGCCCTCTTTGAAAAATACCGCATGGAAACCGATGAAAGCAAACGGGCTGCGATTTACCAGCAGATCGACAGCATTTCATACATCGCCTCCACCTATGCCATTGCCAACGAATATGACAGGTTGATGACGGCCATCGGATCAACCGGAACCAATGCCGGAACTTCCAACGACTTTACCATTTACATGGAAAACATCCCGGCAAACCAGCTGGAAAACTGGGCCATGATCCAGGCTGACCGGTTCAGCGATCCGGTGCTCCGCCTTTTCCATACCGAACTGGAAACCGTGTATGAGGAACTCAACATGTCGCTGACCAACGACGGACGGCGGGCTTCCCAGGCGATGTACCAGGGTTTGTTCCCCACACACCCTTACGGACTGCAAACAACCCTGGGAGATCCGGAACACCTGAAGAACCCTTCAATCATCAACATCAAGAACTTTTTCGAGCAATACTATGTCCCCAATAACATGGCCGTTGTGATGTCCGGCGACTTTGACCCGGATCAGGCAATCAGGGTCATCGATGCGCATTTCGGTCAACTGGAATACTCACCCCTGCCTGAGTTGTCTTTTGAAGACCAGCCGGAACTGACTGAACCCCTCATAAAGGAAGTGACCGGGTTGCAGGCTGAAAACATCCAGGTGGGATGGAGGCTGGAAGGGGCTGCCTCAGAACATGTGCCTTATGCCAACATGATCAGGATGATCTTTTCCAATGGCCGGTCGGGCCTGATTGACCAGAATCTGAATCAGCAAATGGCCACCCTGGGTGCCGGTGCAGGTGTCCGAAGCATGGCAGATTACTCGGTATTTACCCTTTCGGGCAGAAACAAAAGCGACCAGTCACTTGATGAGGTAAAGGAGTTGCTGATGGAACAGCTGGCAATGCTCAAAGCCGGAGAATTTGAAGACTGGCTGATGGAAGCAGCCGTAAACAACCTGCGCCTTCAGGAATTGCGGAGCAGGGAAAACAACCGCAGCAGGGCTATGAACATGGCCATGAGTTTCCTGAACAATGTCCCTTATGAGCAGAGCGTCACTTACCTTGATCGCCTGGGGGAAGTCAGCCGCGAAGACATCATTGCCTTCGCCAATGAACACCTCCGGGAAGACAATTACGTGGCGGTATATAAAAGGCAGGGAACCCCGGCCGATGTGGAACAGGTGGAAAAACCCCCCATCACCCCCATTCACATCAACCGGGATGCAGAATCACCCCTGCTGACCCCTGTCAAGGCCAGCGAAACAGAACCCATTGAACCGGTGTTCCTGAACTACGAGGAAGATATAGAAAGAGGACATACCGACAGCGGGCTAAAGATCCTTTACGCCCACAACGACGCCAACCCCACCTTTTCCCTGACCTTTTTCTGGCGAATGGGCAGCTACCATGACAGATATCTTCCGCTGGCCGGCAGCTTCATCCGTTTCATGGGAACAGACGATTATTCCCCTGAGGAAATCTCCAACGAATTTTACCGGCTGGCCTGCAATTTCAACGTGTCAGTGGGAACTGAAGAAACCAGGGTCAGCATCAGCGGACTGGCGGAAAACATGGAGGCTGCAATCAGTCTGTTTGAGCACCTGATCGAGGATGCCACAGCAGAAGAGGCCGCATTGCACAGGTTCGTGAACAACCTGAAAAATGCCCGGGAAAACAGCAAAGCCGATCAGAGTGCCAATTTTTCCGCGCTGGTCAACTATGCCATGTACGGACCCGAGAACCCTTCCACTTACACCCTTACGGATGAAGAGCTGGATCAGCTCACGGTCGCAAGGCTAAAGGGCGCCCTTCAGGATCTCTGGCGCATTGAACACAAGGTGGTGTTTCACGGGCCACAGCCACTGCAGGAAGTTGCCGGGCTCATCGACCAATATCATCAGGTACCTTCCACCCTGGCTTCCATCGCCGGCGGAGTGCGCTTTGAGCCAAGGGAAACCAACGAAAATGTGGTATATTTCGCCCACTATGATGCCAACCAGAGCTACCTGCAGACCATCTCCAGAGGCATCCCCTACAACCCCGATATGACACCGGTTATCAGCATGTACAACCGCTATTTCGGAGGGGGCATGAATGCCATCGTATTTCAGGAGATGAGGGAAAAGCGCGGACTGGCATATACAGCAAGGTCAAACTATTCCGCACCTTCCTCCCCGGAAGACCATTACATGAAAACCAGCTTTATTGCCACACAAAATGACAAGGTTACAGATGCCTTCACGGCCTTTAATGAGTTGTTTGATGAGATGCCTGTTTCCGAAACCGCTTTCCGGCTGGCCCAGGAGCAGGCCATCACCAACATCCGCACTCAGCGGATACAAAACACGGGCATCATCTGGAACTACCTGAATGCCAAAAGGATGGGCCGGGATGCCGACCAGCGGGAAACACTTTACCGTCTGATCCCTGAAATGACACTGGATCAGGTGGTGGCATTCAACAGGGACTATATCCGGGAAAAACCCAAAACCTACGTGATACTGGGTGATGAAAACATGGTGGACTTCGATGAGGTGGAGCGTTTATTCGGTCCGGTGACAAAACTCAGCAGGGAAGATTTGTTTATATATTAATGTTTTTGTTTATTTGCAAAAGCCGTCAGTCCTCCGATACGGGCGACGGCTTTTGCTTTTATCTTCCAACCGTGACAATTAAGGACAAAATAAACATACCCAACGCCGTTTCCTTTTACAGGTTGCTGGCTTTCCCCGTAATACTCTATCTGGCCATTGCCGGTTACGAAAATGCCTTCGCCGTACTGATCGTCATCAACCTTGTCAGTGACGTGCTTGACGGGATACTGGCACGATTGCTGAATCAGCAGACCGAGTTTGGATCCAAGCTGGACTCCATCGCCGACATGGGCACCTATTTGCTGGTTTTTCTCGGGATCTGGGTTTTCAAACGTGCCGACTTTGCCCCTCATGTGGTGAGTTTTTCCACATTCATCGGCATGCTTTTTGTGGCCCTGGGCCTTTCACTGGTCAAGTTCGGACGGTTCCCCAGCCTGCACCTTTATTCCTGGAAAATCGGAGGATACATCCAGGGAACATTTTTTGTGATCCTGTTTGCCTTCGGCTTTATCACACCCTTTTATTATTTCATGGTAACCTGGGGGATCCTGGCCTTTCTGGAGCACATCATCATTCAACTGATCATCCCGGAAATGCAAACCGATGCAAAAGGACTCTACTGGGTACTCAAAGAAAGAAAACACAGTAAACACAATCCCGGTAAAACAGACTAAGCCCCTTATATGGAAGGACTGATTTATCGAATCATACTGGGATACTTTGTTTTAGGAGCTGTCGCGTTTGTGCTGGCAAGCAGAAACAAGCCCCGTGAGAAGAAAAAAGAGACCTGGGCCAAATTTGGCACCTATTTCCTGATTATTCACATACTGTTTGGCAGCATCTACTTTGGTCCGCCCCTTTTCACCATTGCCGGTACATTGATCGTGATAGCCGGATATTTGGAACTGGCAAGGACGGCAGCCCGCAACCAGGCACAGCAGACAGGTCGCTTTCTTTTCCTTTCCATTGCCATCTATACATCACTGGCCGTTCCGTTTCTTCTTTTTACTTTCCTTGACCAGTCATTGCTGTTTTTTACATTTATCGTGGTGGCGGTTTTCGATGCCTTCAGCCAGATCAGCGGGCAACTCATCGGAGGGAAAAAACTTATCCCCTCGGTGAGTCCGCAAAAAACAATATCCGGAACAGCCGGAGGCTCTGCCATGGCAATGCTTACAGCGATTTTTACCCGTGAGCTGACAGGGGGTCAATGGCCAACAGCCTTGTTTTTTGCTGCAATCATCATTATATTTGCCTTGTTGGGGGATCTTCTGGCATCCTATTTTAAACGTCAATACAAGATCAAAGATTTTGGCAATTCATTGCCCGGGCATGGCGGATTCCTTGACAGGTTCGACAGCTTATTACCAGGAGGGGCCGCTGTGTTTTGTTTAAACTTGCTGTTATCATGAGCCAGGAGTTATTTTTTGCCATTCTGTACACTTTCGCATTCGGAGCCATTTTAGCCACCGGAGAAATTTTGCACACCATCATGAAAGTACGTACGGAATACACCAGAAAGTTTGCCCACAGTGCCGCTTCGCTGCTCGCCCTGACCTTTCCCCTGATATACGACTCTTACCTGTATGTATTGATCATGGGAGCCATCTTCTTCGTGGTGATGGTCGTGGCCAAAAGGAAAAAACTGCTGATGTCGATCAACGGGGTCAGCCGCCAGACTTACGGAGGGGTATTGCTCCCTGTTGCAATTACCGGGGCATTCGCGGTATCCGTCTGGCTGAATGACGCAAAACTCTTCATTATCCCGATTCTGATACTGGGAGTCAGTGACTCTCTGGCGGGCCTTACCGGCATGCATTTCGGTAAAAAAGTCAAAAAAATCATCATCCATAAACTCTCGCTCAACAAAACCTACCTGGGTACCTCCGTGTTTTTTATTACCGCGCTGCTTATCTCAGTGTATGTCCTTCACTGGTTTGTCGGCAACTTCAGCACCCACACCATCATGGCAGCCATTAGTGTGGCTGTCGGAGCAGCACTGGTTGAAGCCTTCAGCTCAAAAGGGCTGGATAATTTCACAGTACCTTTTACCAGCCTGCTGATATTGTCCATGTTCTAAAACCTGACAACCATGCAGTCTGACCAATCCACGGATGCACCGGCTCCATTTCTTCAGCAGATGCATATTTACAAGGGAATACGGGATCGGTATAAACTTGACGAAGCCCTGTTTTCAAGCGATGGCCGTTTCATGTTTTCCAACCCTCCGGCAATCAGAAAACTGGTCTTTTCACTTAACAGGGACAGGGATCCGCTGCAACAGATTTACCCGGGCGAACTCTATGCCGCAGGACTGATCCATGAAATTTTCCATGTGATCCTTGCACAATACGCCGGCCATATAAACCAGGATGTATTCAGAAAAGCAGCAAGCTTCATCACACGGCGCACCGGTAAAAAAGGGCTCGATGAAATCCTGACTGATTTTGTCCGGACCTTCCCCCCCTCCCAAGTTTACCATGGAAGGATTCCGGCGGCGCAATACCTGAAAGGGGAACAAAAAGGCCGGCTTATTTTGCATGCAGTGCTGGAGGAGGCCCTGTTGCTGTCGCTGAGCAACGAAAACCGGGCCACCAGGAAGATCAGGGTTCTTTTTGATAAAAGCCATCTCGGGTTAAAAAACGAATTTGAGCAGCTGATCAAAGGGCTGGAAGACTTCTTTGTCACCCAGCCACCCTACGGACCGGATCACACCGATGTGATCTCACTGCTCAGGAGTCCCTTCCTCCGGTTTCCGGACGATCTCAGCCTGCAGCTTGACTATATACTGCAACACTGGAAAGATATTCTTCCCGGAGAGATGACCTCCAGAATTCTCCGGGGGAAAGATCTGATGAAAGAAGATCTTACTCCAGGCCATCCCGGGGGGCCGCCCCCAACGATGGTTCCTGCCTATAAGGCCGGGCAAAAAGGGGGAACCATGCACCTGGGCAAATCCGGATATGATGCCTCCGCCGGGGCTTCCGAAGAATACGCGGAAACAGAGCGTTTTACGGAAGACACCCATTGGATGCCCCGTGTTGTGCTGATGGCAAAAAACATTTATGTGTGGCTTGATCAGCTGTCAAAAAAATACCAGCAGCGCATCGACCGGCTGGATCAGATACCCGATGAGGAGCTTGACACCCTGGCCGGGCGCCACTTCAACGGGTTGTGGCTGATCGGCCTCTGGGAGCGAAGCAGCGCATCCGGAAAAATCAAGCACCGCATGGGCAACCGGGACGCCATTGCCTCAGCCTATGCCCTGTACGATTACCAGATCGCCCATGACCTTGGCGGAGAAGAAGCCTACCAGAATCTCAACCAAAGGGCACGGCAAAGGGGGATCAGGCTTGCCAGCGACATGGTGCCCAATCACACTGGAATTTTTTCCAAATGGGTCATCGAACATCCTGAATACTTTATTCAGTCAGACAACCCGCCTTTCCCGGGATACCGGTTTACCGGGGAAAACCTGGCCGACCACCCCCACGTTGAGATCCGTATCGAAGACGGCTACTACAACAAATCAGATGCCGCGGTCGTGTTTCAGCGCATCGACAAGCAGCATCATGACGTTCGCTATATTTATCACGGCAATGACGGCACCATGATGCCCTGGAACGACACAGCCCAGCTCGACATGCTCAAAGCCGAAGTCAGGGAAGCCGTCATGCAGAAAATTTTCGAGGTGGCCCGGAAGTTTTCCATCATCCGGTTTGATGCGGCCATGACCCTTGCCAAAAAACATTTTGCCAGGCTCTGGTACCCCAGGCCGGGAACCGGGGGCGATATTCCCTCAAGGGCTGAGCATGCCATGTCAAAAAAACAGTTTGACAGCCTGTTTCCGGTGGAATTCTGGCGTGAGGCGGTGGACCGGATCAACGAGGAATTGCCCGAAACCTTATTGCTGGCAGAGGCTTTCTGGTTCATGGAGGGTTATTTTGTTCGCACATTGGGGATGCACAGGGTGTACAACTCTGCCTTCATGCACATGCTGAAAAATGAAGAGAACGAAAAATACCGGGACCTCATTACAAACACCCTTGAGTTTGAGCCGGAAATCCTGAAGCGCTATGTGAACTTCATGAGCAACCCGGATGAAGAAACAGCCATTCAGCAATTCGGAACCGGAGACAAATATTTTGGGGTTTGCGTATTGATGAACACCCTGCCGGGACTCCCCATGTTTGCCCACGGCCAGGTTGAAGGATTCACTGAAAAGTACGGCATGGAGTACCGCTATGCCCGCTACCACGAAAACCCCGATCAGGGGCTGGTCGAAAAACATGAAAGGGAAATATTTCCGCTGGCGGGAAAACGCTACCTGTTCAGCGAGGTAAAACATTTTCAACTGTATGATTACCTGGAACACGGAAACAGGATCAATGAAAATGTATTTGCCTACACCAACAGGCATGGTCATGAAAGGGCCCTGGTGCTGTTCAACAATAAATATGAAATGGCCAGTGGTTTTATTCACACCTCTGTGCCAAGGCTTGATCAGGAGGGGCACGGAAAAAAAATGAGCACAGTAAGCCTTGCGGATGCGCTGGGGTTCAAAGATAGCCACCGGATCTTTTACGTGGCCAGGGAGCAAATATCCGGCAAGGAGTTCCTTTTCAAAGGCCATGACCTGCACCGTGAAGGATTGTTCTGGCCGTTGCGCGGATTTGAATACAGGGTGTTTCTTTCTTTCGATGAGATGGAGGATGCCGACGGAGCCATTGAGCAATTTTACCGGCAATACAAGGGTGAAGGCGTAACTGACGTAAGAAAGATCCTGGCCGGTCAAAAGCTGGCCCCTGTTCACCGGGCTTTTGAAGATATTTTTGATGAGCAGCTGACAACAAAACAAATCAGGGAAAAATATTCCTCTTTCGCAAGGCTTGCGTTCAGGGAAGGGGCCGCGTTCAGGGAAGGGGCACAGGAAGACCTCTCTGACCAGGCAACCGCATGTTTCATGAACCTGCTTGACGGCATACCGGAGATCATCGGTTTCCTGCAAACGGGATCAGAATGGATACGGCCCATGCTGGCGGAAACAAATTTCCAGGTGCCGGAGGAGTTGTTTGTACTTGGCAGCGGAAACACCATACCGGAAAACAGGATGCTGATGCTTGCCAGCCTGGCCACACATTCCCTGGCCATGGCTTCCGGAAATGGTGAATGGCAGGCAGGAATTTTTGATAAACTGATGCTGGACTGGCCGCTTCACCACATTTTGCAGCGAACAGGCCGGAGCCCTGCTGACATCGGCCGCGACATCCAACTGCTAAAAATACTGCATGCCCACGGATATGAGTTGTTTGATTTCTCCCATGCCGGTCTGCCGAAAGGGCGGCCTGCAAAAAAACCGGGAATGGATCCGGCAATGAAAGAGAAAGCCCGCAGCATAAAGGAGATGCTGAATGAACCCATTGTCAGGGATTATCTGGGAGTCAACGAATACCAGGGAGCGGTATACTACAGCAAAGAGCAGTTTGAACGATTGATTCAATGGTTGTTTTCGCTGGGTTCTTTGCCTGGCTTTACAGCCGGAGGCGAAAAACAAAAAAAGAGGAGAAGTCCGCGATCGCTGATGCGTCGCCCTCTCCTCCTCTTTGTCTTAATGCTGGGATATTCAGTCAATGCCGGGTACAGACTCAATCAGCTTTCCGAGTACCTGCCCGGCAGAGAAACCTCCTGATTTGTTCCTACAGCGGATTTGTCAGGTCAAAGTCTGCCTGAAAAACGACCTCACCATCGTACAGCAGCCTGTAAGAAAACGTGGTCATCGCCTCATCCATGACAACGTGCCATTCACGCCCGTAATGCCCGTCAAGAAGTTCCCTTGAATAGTCATCCTTTGGAAAATACTGCTCAAAGGCCGTACCCTGTCCGTCTGAGTAGCCCCCATAAAGTGTATTCTCTTCAGGCGTTCCATCGGGATAACGATGGTCATGGCGGAAACGCAGCTGGCCGTCTTCATTGATAAACATCCAGGTCCGCGACTGGTCTTCACCCACATGAAACGGGATATGCACCCGGTCTTCTTCACACACAGTTACGTGCATGACATAGGCACCGTCCCAGCTTTCACGCCCTTCTGCCAGGTAAGCTTCCTCACCGGGGAAAGACTGACCGCAAAGGCTGGCCAGGTTGTCCATGAAAGCCCTCTCCTGTGGCGGCAGTTCTGCAGCCTCTGCTTCTTCGGCTTCTTCACGGGGCGCCTGCCCGCAGGAAGCAATGAAAAAAGCAGCAATCATCAATAAGAAAAAGTGTTTGTACATAGTGATTGGTTTAGGTTAATGAATATTCTACCATGCGAACTTACTATTTTTTGCATTTATTTTTGAAAAACCGGACAAATTTTCTTCACCACCCCTGTAACTTTTGGGCCACTGCTCCGTCTTACGTCTGAATATCGCACAACCATCAGAATTTTTCACTGTAAAATGAATCACACCATGAAAACAATTCAATTATTCCTTTTGTCAGCCATATTTGTTTTTTCTGCCACCTTCCCCGCAACAGGAAGCCCGGCGGCAGAAACCGCTGACATTAAAGAACAAAGACAAACAGGTCCTTTCACCGGGGTTTCGGCAGGAAGCGTTTTTGAGGTTTTCCTGACCCAGGGAAGCAGTTATCGCCTTGAGGTGGAGGCACCCGAAGAACACCTGCAGAAGATCAAAACTGTGGTGGAAGATGATGTACTCACCATAGAATACGACGGAAGGGAGCGCAACCTGAGAGATCTGAAGGTACATATTACTGCACCTTCCTTTGAGTACCTGCACGCCGGCGGAGCCTCCTCCATGAAAGGGCAAAACGTACTCACCGCACCGGCCATGGAGTTAAAGGTATCTGGTGCAGCCAGTATGGACGTGGAAGTAGTCACTGAACATCTGACCACCGAAGTCAGTGGTGCAACCGGAATTAGCCTGGCCGGAGAGGCTACCAGGCATTCGCTTCAGGCAAGCGGCGTATCGCGGGTACGTGCCTATGGCCTGGAGACCAGCTACACCAATGTGCAGAGTTCCGGCACCTCAACGGTGCGGATCACCGCAAAAGACAAACTGACTGCCAATGCCAGCGGCACCTCCACCATCACCGTAAGGGGGAACCCGTCAGATACCGACTACAGAACATCCGGAACCGCTTCCGTAAGGGGAGTGACCAACAATGCCCGGGCGGAAAAGGAAAAAGATTCGACCGTTGTCAGGGTGGGAGGCACCGAGGTGGTTGTTTCTGAAGGAGGGAGACCCACTGTCAGGCGTTGGCAGGGAACCTGGAGAAACAACTGGAACGGCCTCTACATCGGCCTCAACGGCTATTCCGATTCAGGAATAAAAACCAGCCTGCCAGCCGAATATCGCTTCATGGATCTGGACTACAACAAGTCTGTACAGGTAAATCTGAACATGTTCCACCAAAACGTCGTACTCGCCAGGGGCACAAGAAGCATGTTCGGACTGGTGAGCGGCCTGGGTATTCAATGGAACAACTATCACCTGTCCAATAATGTCATTCTGATGCATGAGGAGGAAGGTCTGGCCCACAAGCCGTCAGAATACCGCCTCAGCACCAACAGACTTCGGGTGTTCCAGCTCAATGTTCCGCTGATGATGGAGTATCAGATCCGCGAAAGCGGCGGCTCCAACCGGTTTTACGTGTCCGGGGGCATCCAGGGCGGATACCGCCTCAGAAGCCACACCAAGGTGGAATACCGCAATTCCGACGGCGACAAACAACGAGACCGGGCCAGGGAAGATTTTCACCTGGTTCCCATCAGGGTAGACGCCATCGGACAGATCGGATGGGGAAGATTGAACTTTTTTGCCACTTATTCGTTGAATTCAATGTTCAAAGACGACAGAGGCCCGGACATCCATCCCTTCAGCATCGGGATCAGGGTTCTGAGCTTATAATAATCGCTTCATGCTTGTTGTTGGTTTTGAAAGGGCCGGTTTTACCACCGGCCTTTTTTATTTTGAGTAACAGAAATGATTATTTTTGCAAAAAAACGATCCCATGGCAGGACACAGCAAATGGTCAACCATCAAGCGCAAGAAAGGCGCACAGGACGCCAAACGGTCCAAAATTTTCTCACGCATCATTAAGGAAATCAACATTGCCGTTAAGGAAGGAGGCAACGACCCTGAAGGAAACCCCAGGTTGCGGCTGGCCATTGCCAACGCCAAAGGAGCGAATATGCCCAAAGACAACATCCAGCGGGCCATATCCAAAGCAGGAGACAAAAATGCCGCCGACTTCCAGGAGGTAACC
>PWIY01000114.1 GCA_003560215.1 Bacteroidales bacterium
AATAAACCAGTTGTTTTCATAATTAAACTGTTTTATCTTCCTATCCTGCGTTTATCTGGCTATCTGGATCCGTTCTGTGGTCACACCTTGTGCAGTAGTGACCTGCAGAAAGTAAACCCCTTCTTTCAGCCCTTCCACGGTGATTTCGTAGCTGTCGCTGTTTACCGTCCGGCTGTATACCACTTTCCCAAGTATGTCCAGCAAACGTACCTCTTTCATCTCTTTGTCGGCTTGCACTTGTACCCGGCTGTCGGCGGGATTTGGGTAAATGGTCAGTTCGATTTGTTCGGGCATGGGGTTGATGGCCACCGGATCATCGGGCCAGCCGAAAATGTTTTCAACTGTTTTATCCTCTTCAACGGTAACCTCTCTGTTGGGATCTCCGTCCCATTCGCCACTATCCCATCCATCATCAATGACATCTGAAAAATATTTGTATTGGTAGGTGCCGGCGGCAAGATGGAATGTGATTGAATAAACATTTTCGTTCTCGGTCACTTCCATGATCTGATCCTCAAGGGTTCCAGGCTCAGCCCAATCAAGCATTTCACCGGTGATCATAATGTGATGCTCTTCCGGATCAAAATCCTCAAATCCTTCCACCTGGTCGTAATACTCAAGGGCGGGTCCGATATCCACCTCAAAGGTTACGGCATACATGACCTCATCCTCAGCGAAAGTGGCGTGTATGGTGTGGTCTTGAGTAACCTCCTCAAAGGTATAGCTGGCCACCGCGCCAACACTCTCATCATCAACCAGTACGTCTTCGATCTGGTAACCCTCCTGGGGATCAATGGTAAAGGTCTGATCTTCACCTTGGCTAACGGAAACCTCGCCATCCGGGGAAATGGTTCCACCCTCACCAGCAGATGCCGTAATGGTATGCATTGTGGCAGAGAAAGTGGCGGTAACTGTAAGGTCTGCAGTTAGATTGGTGTCGGTACGTTTGGCCGTTTCCAGTCCGTCGCTCCATTCAACAAAATGGTATCCCTCATCCGGAACGGCTTCTACTTCGGTGCCGTCTTCGCCATGCAATACGGTCTGGACTGCTTCTCCCTCAATGGAGCCGTTTTCACCGGCATGGTATGTCAGGGTGTATTCCTCCGGGTCATCGGCGGTGGGGGAATAGAAAAAGTCAGATTGATATGTTTTCCTGAATTCATCTTGATCTGCAATATACTCATGTTCCAGGTATCTTACGGGGAGGTGCTGGAAATCCGGATCCATATCAGCCTCTATCTCCCATTCAAACAAAATCATAAGGGGACGAAAAGGATAGGCTACCTCAGAGAAGTTTATGTCATAGTCATAAAAGACTTCCTCTTTATATGCAAGCTGCCAATCCTCCTGATCCCAGTAATATTCATAGACCCTGTTTTGGTCTCCTTCAAAATAGGAGTACTCCCTTAGATATTCCGGCACCAACTCGCCTGCAAACATATCAAAACCTGATTCTTCGGTTTCGCTGAGCCGGCCTTCCTCATCGTAGCGGTATTCAGCCAGACTGTAAAGAATTTCATCCATTTCTCCCTCTACGGACATATACAGGCCTGAACTGATTCTCCTGTTATCATCATCGTAGGTGAACCGGATTGTCATGCCTACTTCCCATTCGTCGGTTTCCTCTAAATACATTTTTGTTTCAATCTTCTCCAGTCTTTCATCCTCAGAAAAATCATAATCCTGAATTAATTGAAGGACCCATTCTTCTTCTTCAAAGTCAAATATTTCAAGGAAATCAATCCAGCCATCTTCATCATAAGTTACTTCAATTCTTCCCTGCGGAGAAATGGTTTTCCAGTCATCATCTGTAGAGTGGAACTCGATTATGGTCACCTGGCCTGCTTCGTTATACGACAGCTCTGTTCTTCCGGTAACTTCCCATTCGTTTTGGTCATCAAACCACTCTCTTTCATAGATGACAGTTGCCTGCCATTCTTCATTGTACTCAAAGTCATTTTTCCAATCATACTCCCAGCTTTCGCCATCGTCGTCAGTGAAGCTGTCAATGATGCTGTCGAGTTTCATTACATAGTCTGATTTATCTGGCTTTCCGCTTAGTAAATGTGCCTGTACAACAGGGGAAAACAATCTTTCTGTCGTTTTGGAAAAATCCAGACCTGTCAGCTCCTTAATTTCCTTCTGGTTGTCAATAATAATATTGTTGATGCGGGCAGTGGATTGCCCTAAAGCAAGGAAAGGAAAGAGTAATGCTATAGCTATAAGCGTAAAGTTTTTCATAAGCAAATGATTTTGATTTGTGTTGTTTGTATAATATCCGACTAATTGCAATATAATAATTTTTTTCGACTTTTTGTTACTACCAAGGAAATAATCCCGATCAGGAAGCAGTTAATGAATGTTAAAAACCATTTGAAATCACCAGCTGTTTTCTTAAGGCAGGCAGGCCGATAACTTGTAATTCAATTAGATATACTCCGGGAAGCAGACGGGGCAGTTGCATGTTGAAACGGATCTCACCTTTTATCGTAATTTCTTCCCGGCTGATCATCCGCCCGTGCAGATCGTAAAGTGTAATGAGCGCATTGTTGTGGTGATTGTAGAATTCAACCCAGAGGTTGCTTTGGGCCGGATTCGGGTATATCCTGAAGCCATGGGGGCCAGGGCCTGAAACATGGGTTTCGGTTTGCAGTACAATGGTTTCCTCCACGTCAAAATCTGTGATGACAACAGCGCCTTCCTTGCTGGTATAGTTTTCATGGCTTACGGAATAGTTGTAAGTGCCTGAGTGCAAACCCGGGAATGCATAATGCCCCGCATCGTGGGGCTGGCCGTTAAGGGCAATGATCGCATCGGTGATTTCTTCACCGGTTTCATTTTCTACCTTGAAAGTCAGCGTGTATCCCATGTGTTCGAACTCCGCCACCAGGTCGCGGTCTGCCTGGGCTGTGAAGATGTATTGTGCCTGGTCGTGGGCCAGGTTTCCGTTTTCGCTCCAGCGGACAAAGGCAAAATCCTGGGCCGGGGTGGCTGTGAGGGTTACTTCCGCCCCGTCGGCGTATGTGCCTGCGCCGGTCACCGTGCCGCCCTC
>PWIY01000329.1 GCA_003560215.1 Bacteroidales bacterium
GTGCAAGAAAATGAAGTATGGACGGGAAAAGCTGCAGGTGCAGCAATACATTGCCTGTCTGTTTCAAAAATGGCAGCTCAATGTTCAGGAAAAGGAACAACATGGCCGCAAAAAAAACCAGGGATACAACAATCCTGATCTTTTTGAGATGGTATAATTTCATGGGGTTAAAATTTAAACGCTTATTCTCTGGATGTTTAGCTCATCCAGGTTTATTTGACCAATGCCCATTTCAGCGGCGATCCGAAGATGGCCGATGTCTTCAGGCTGATGATCGAGCATCCTGGAAGCGGCTGCATCCACTGCAAGTATATCAGCAGACACAAGGAGGCTGCGCATTCGGGTCAGATCCGCCTGTGAGGTGCCCCGCGGGCCGTTTTGGGTCATGACCAGGTAGGCATCAACGATGTTCAGGTCCGGCTTCCTGTAAAGGCAGAAATCGGCGATGCACTGGTGCAGGTCATTCCGGTGCCAGAACCTGCGGTCCCAGACCACACCCATCAGGTTTTTCATGGCAATGGTTACCGTTGTTGCACCGTGATGTTTGAGGACAGGTACATTGATGAAGACATCACTCCGGATCAGGCGTTCGTGTACTTTGGCTTTGGTAAGTCTTTTGGCGCCGGGAATTTCAACTTCGGTGTAGCTGCGTTCCAGGTGGGCATGCAGCATCCTTCCCCCGCCTTTGCGCACAGCAGCTTCTATTCCGCTGTTGTCATAAGATCTTTCCCACTCATCACAGGTATGGTCGAAGGCGTAAACCTCTGAGGCACCGGCCCTGAGACAATCTTCCACGATGGCGGTAACCAGCTCGGGGTTGGTATTGGCTGCTCTTTCAGGCGGAACATCCCAGCTGGCATTGGGTTTTAAAGCAACGGTTTGCCCGGGTTTGACAAACTGTTCCATTCCCCCCATTTCCTCCATGGCCCTTTTGTACATTTCGACGGGTTCTCCGCCACGGACGGCAACAAGGTCGTAGTTCCCGGCTGAAGAATTTGTGCTGCGGGCAGCGAAGAGGGGTATCCTGCCAAGGGTGGATGCGTACAAGCTGCCCAGGGCTGAATAGATAAACCCTTTCCTGAGAAATTGCCTTCTGTCCATATTTTTTCCTGTTAAAGTTCAATGCAAAAATATCATTTTAAGGCAGTTTTTGTTATTTTTGACCCTGTAAACTGACATACAACTGGCTTATTTATAATGAGTATAAGCTGATCACACACCAAACAAAAAACGAAATGTCAACCATTCAAACAGGAGTAGCCGGCAGCATGACCCGGACCAATATCAGGGCCATCGCATTTGACATTTTTGCCCTGGCATTCATATACCTTGTGCCAACTATATCACATATGCTGAGCATCAAGCTCTACCTGCTGGAGCCGATGCGCCTGATGCTGATATTTGCCATGGTGCATACCCGGAGGCAAAATGCCTACATTCTCGCCCTGACCCTTCCTTTGTTCTCCTATTTTATATCGGCGCACCCGGTACTGATCAAATCACTGCTCATTGCCGCCGAACTTTCTGTAATGGTTTTTGTGTTCTTCAGGCTGGTCCCCAGGATACATACCCTGGGCGCAATTTTTGCAAGTATCTGGATCAGTAAGTTGTTTTATTATGCACTGAAGTATGTGGCCGTACTGACGGTACTGCCTGCAGAACCCCTGGTTGGCACACCGCTTTGGTTGCAGCTGATCACCTCGCTGGCATTCAGTTTGTATGTCTTCATCATGTTTAAAAACCATGCCGGCAAGGATGCTTCGGCCTGACCCCGGCCCCGGCGAACCAGGGTGTTGCTGTTATGATTATTCTTGATAAAGCTTTGTTGTCGGACGAATTGTATACGGAACAGTTTGTCTGCGATCTTGATGCCTGCAAAGGCGGGTGTTGTGTGGAAGGTGATGCAGGTGCCCCGCTCACTGAAGAGGAAACCTTTATTCTTGAGGAGATTTCCGGGAAAGTGGCACCGTATATGACCCCTGAAGGAATCACCACAGTGGGGCAGGAGGGATACTGGGTGAAGGACTTTGAGGGAGATCTGACCACCCCGCTGGTGGATGGCAGGCAATGTGCCTACGTCTTTTTTGACGCTGACGGGATTGCAAAATGCGCCATTGAGCGAGCCTGGGAAGAAGGACTCATCGATTTTCAGAAACCCGTTTCCTGTCATTTGTTTCCGATCCGCATACAAGCCTACCCCGATTACGACGCATTGAATTATTTTCGCTGGCCCCTGTGCGACTGTGCAAGGGTAAAGGGGAAAAAAGAAAAAGTCAGGGTATTCCGGTTCCTGAAAGATGCCCTTGTCAGGAAATACGGGGCGCAGTGGTATGAGGAGCTGGAGGCTTACCTCAGTGAGGCTGGCCCGTGAGGTTGTTGGTTAGTCGGGGGCTAAAGCCCCCTCCGGTTGGTCGAGTGCTTCGCACTCTCCGGTTGTTGGTTAGTCGGGGGCTAAAGCCCCCTCCGGTTGGTCGAGTGCTTCGCACTCTCCGGTTGTTGGTTCTCACGGGTGGGGTGATGGGGGAGTTGCCCGTGGTTTGGGAAATGGCCTGTGAGGTTGTTGGTTGTTGGTTGTTGGTTATTTGGTGGTGCCTCCCAGGCGGGCTGCGGCTTTGCTGATTCTCCTGATTGTTTCTTCCCTGCCGAGTACAACCATGATCTCCTTGACGTCCGGGCCTCGTCCGGCTCCCACCAGTGCCAGGCGTAACCCCGGCATCAGTTTTCCGGCGCCAATGCCCTGCTCTTCCATGAAATGATTGATCCCTTCTTCAATTTGTTCTTTGCTGAAGTTTTCGATATCCGCAAGCTTTTCAGCCAGCTGAAGCATGAGTCCGGTGGTCTCCTCTTTCCATTTCTTTTTGGCGAATTTCTCGTCATATTGTTCCGGAGCCCGGAAGAAGAAATCGGCCTGATCCCATATTTCATGCACAAAGTTGACCCTGTCTCTGACAAGCGTAACGACTGTTTTGGCTGTTTTCAGATCCGCCTCAATGCCTTTTTCCTGCAGGATTGCCAGGAACAATTCGCTGATTTCCTCCAGTGGTTTTTCCTGGATGTACCGGTGATTGAACCAGGTGGCCTTTTCCGGATCAAAGCGTGCACCTGACTTACCCACCCTGTCGAGTGAGAAAGCCTGGATGAGCTCATCCATCGAAAACAGCTCCTGTTCTGTGCCGGGGTTCCAGCCAAGCAGCGCCAGAATATTGACAAAGGCTTCAGGGAAATACCCTGTTTCCCTGTACCCCATGGCGGTGTCGCCGGTTTCGGGATCCTTCCACTCAAGGGGGAATACCGGGAACCCCAGCCTGTCGCCGTCCCGTTTGCTGAGTTTTCCGTGTCCGTCAGGTTTCAGCAGCAATGGAAGGTGGGAGAATTGCGGCATGCTGTCTTCCCACCCCAGGAACCGGTACAGCAATACATGCAGGGGAGCGGAGGGCAGCCATTCCTCACCCCTGATCACATGGGTTACGTGCATCAGGTGATCGTCCACCACATTCGCCAGGTGGTATGTGGGCATGCCATCACTTTTGAAAAGCACTTTGTCATCCAGCAGGTCACTGTCAACACTCACCCTGCCACGGATCAGGTCATTGACCACCACCTCTTCAGATTCGGGGATCTTTACCCTGACCACATATGGTTCGCCCGAAGCGAGCCTTTTTTCCACTTCCTCCTCAGAAAGCGTCAGGGAGTTTTTCATCTGGTGACGTGTTTTATTGTCATATTGTGGATTGCCGGATTTTTCGGAGCTCAGCTTTTCACGCATGGCTTCAAGTTCTGCCGGGGTGTCGAACGCATAATAAGCGTGTCCGCTGTTTATCAGGTGTAAAACATAATCCCTGTAAAGCACTTTCCGGTCAGACTGCCTGTAAGGGCCATAGGCCCCCGGGTTTTCCGGCCCCTCATCCCAGTGTATTCCGCACCACTTCAGTGATTCCATGATGTATTCTTCTGCTCCCGGCACAAAACGGTTCTGGTCTGTATCTTCAATCCGAAGCAGGAATTTTCCCTGGTGTTTTCTGGCGAAAAGGTAATTATAAAGTGCTGTCCTGACTCCTCCCATATGCAGAGGGCCGGTCGGGCTGGGTGCAAATCTTACACGTACGCTCATGATTGGTTACTGCTTTTGTATGGCTGAAAAAAATTTTTGTTCGCTGTGGGTGGTGCTGATGCTTTCCTGATCAAGGGATTCAAGATAGTTTTCCCAATCCTCAAGGGTGTTGTTTCTGATCACCCTGGGAAACTTGTTCTGGGCTCCTTCTTTTCCGTGAAGCCGCATCCAGCCGTAAAAGATATCTGAAGGCATCACATTTACAATGACGTCCTTAATGGCTGCGATCCGTTCCACACGGTAGTCATCGTTGAGGACTTTCAGGTTATTGTCAATCTGTTCGCGCAATGCCCGGGGGTCAACATCATTATCGGTGCCGATAAACCATTTGTGGGCAAACATGCTTCCATGCTTTACGCCGGCAACAGTGAATTCCCGGATTTCAATGTTGAGTTGATCCTCAGCCATTTTGATGGCCTGATTCATGTTCTCAACCGACATGTGCTCGCCGCAGAGGTTCAGGAAGTGTTTGGTACGGCCCGTAATCACAATTTCGTTGTTTTTCAGGCTGGTGAACCTGATGATGTCTCCGATCATGTAACGCCATGCACCGGCACAAGTGCTGAGCAAAAGTGCATAATCCTGGTTTTCCTCCACCTGGGCAAGCGTCAGGGTGGTTGGGTTGTGTTTGAGTTCTCCCTGTGGGTCAAAGTTTTCCTCTGTAAACGGGATGAACTCGAAAAAGATGCCGTTATCGAGCGACAGCTGCATGCTGTTCGTGTCAGGACGGCTCTGAAATGCAATGAAGCCTTCAGAAGCCAGGTAGGTTTCTATGTATGTCAGGGGTTTGCCAAGTAATTTTTCAAAACCTTTTACATAGGGACCGAAAGAAACCCCGCCGTGAACAAAAATTGACAGGTTGGGCCATATTTCGTGAATGTGTCTGAGCTGGTAATGGTCGATGATCTTTTCCAGCAAAATTTGCCACCAGGCCGGAACACCGACTATGACACCAATGTCCCAGTTTTTTGCCTTTGCAACGATTTCGTCGAGTTTGGTCGGCCAGTCGCGTTCCTTGGAGATCCGCTTCCCGGGCTTATAGAAATGCTGGAACCAGAAAGGGATGTTTTTGGTGGTGATCCCTGAGAGATCACCTTCAAAATAGGTCCCGTTATAATGCAGGTGGGTACTGCCCCCGAGCATCAAAATCCCCTTTTCATAAAAGCTTTGCGGAAACCCGTACCTGGCCAGCGAAAAAATCTGCCTGACACTGGTTTTTTTGATGGCCCTGAGCATGGAGCCGGTAACGGGAATATGTTTGCTCGAGGACTCAGATGTGCCGGAACTGAGTGCGAAATACTTCACCTTTCCGGGCCAGCACACGTAGGGTTCACCGTTAAGGGTCCTGTACCACCAGTCTTTGAAAATCGCATTATAGTCATGCAGGGGGATTTTCTGCTGAAAGGCTTTGACAAAATCCTTTTCAGGCAGAATCTCCGCAAACCCGTAGTGTTCTCCGAAGGCAGTCCCTGAAGCTTTGCGCAATAATTTTTTCAGCTCCCTTTTTTGGGCCCTGACCGGATCTTTAGGCAGGAAGCTGAGGGGCATTTTGCTTCTCAGTTCAATGGCTCTTTTGATGATTGAACCCAATATAGGCATGCATAAAGGTTTTGGTCAGTAATGAAAACAAGTGTATGACCCTAAATGTACAAAAACTGTGGCAAAAACCCAGATTCAGCCCCCGATCCAGTCTTTGACCTCTTCCGGCTTAGGAGCAGAAATACTCAGTTTCAGTTTTTTGCGTAGCCCGCACAACTGGTTGAATACTTTGTTTGGGTTGGCTTCCTTCAGGGATTCCAGGTCGGTGTACCCCGCCTGCGGCAAAAGTTCTGCCCATTCTTCCGGAATGCCCGCGGCCATAAAGGCGTCTTTGCTTTCGGTTGCCGGGCTGGTTTTTTCCGGACGCATCTGCGGGAAGAACAATACGTCCTGAATGCTTGGCTGATTGGTCAGTATCATGGCGAAGCGGTCAATGCCGATTCCAAGCCCGGCTGTTGGCGGCATGCCGGTTTCAATGGCTTTGAGGAAATCTTCATCCAGCATCATGGCTTCCGGGTCGCCCCGGCGTCCGAGTTCGAGTTGTTCCTCGAATCGCTTCCGCTGATCGATGGGGTCATTGAGCTCACTGAATGCGTTACAGATCTCTTTGCCATTGCAAATGGCCTCAAAACGCTCAACAAGACCGGGCTTGCTGCGGTGTTTTTTTGCAAGCGGTGACATCTCCACAGGATAGTCCGTAATAAAGGTAGGTTGTATCAGGCTGGCCTCACATTTTTCTCCGAAAATCTCGTCGATCAGTTTTCCCCTGCCCATGCTCTGATCTGTTTCCACACCAATGCTCCCGGCAAATTCACGCATTTCATCCTCGCTCATTTCTGAGATGTCTGTTCCCGTGAAATGTTCGATGGCCTCATACATGCTGAAACGTTTCCATGGCCTTTTAAAGTCAATCTGGTTTTCACCCACCCGGATGCTGGTCGTTCCGTGGAGATCCAGTACAATCTTTTCCACCATTTCCTCCACAAGATCCATCATCCATTCATAATCCTTGTAGGCCACATATAGTTCCATTTGTGTGAACTCAGGATTGTGGAAGCGGCTCATCCCTTCATTCCGGAAATCTTTGGCAAACTCGAAAACCCCATCGTACCCTCCCACGATCAGTCGCTTCAGGTACAGTTCATTGGCAATTCGAAGATAGAGTGTGGTGTCCAGCTTATTGTGATGGGTTTTGAACGGGCGTGCTGCAGCTCCGCCATAAATGGGCTGAAGCACGGGCGTTTCCACCTCAAGATAGTTTTTCTCCACCAGAAAATCACGCATGCTGCGGATCAGCCTTGCCCGCTGACGAAACACATCTTTTACTTCCGGGTTTACAATGAGGTCGAGGTAGCGCTGACGATACCTTTGTTCTGCATCGGTGAATGCATCGTAAACCTTCCCGTCTTTCTCCTTGACAATGGGCAAAGGACGCAGCGACTTGCACAGGATCCGGAACTCTTTTACATGGATGGTTGTTTCTCCCATCCGTGTTGTGAAAACAAAACCTTTCACACCAATGATGTCGCCAATGTCGATCAGGCGTTTGAACACCGTGTTGTACATGGTTTTGTCTTCGCCAGGGCATATCTCATCCCGGTTGAAATACAGCTGTATCCGACCGCTGTCATCCTGGATCTCCGCGAAGGATGCGCTGCCCATGATGCGACGGCCCATTACACGGCCGGCGATCTGAACATCCTGGTAAAGGGAGTTGTCTTTCGGGAAGTGTTCCCTGATATCTTTTGATGAGGCATTTACGGGATAGGTTTCTGAGGGGTATGGGTCAATTCCCAGTTCCCTGAGTTGCAGGAGTGCCTCGCGGCGGATTTGTTCCTGTTCACTTATTTTGTGGTCCATCATGATCTCATTTAAAAATAATTTGCAAAGTTAATGAATTTGATGGTTTTGCTTTGCAGTGAGAAATACCTGGCAAAGCATTACTTTTGCAAAAAAGTAGTCGAAACGGAAAAGAACATAGCCTGTGGCCCGGAAAAAAAAGAAAGACCTGCCATTGCTGGAAAAAGTGACCATTACCGGGTTTGCCGCTGAAGGCAAAGCCCTGGCAAGGGTCAACGATAAAGTGCTGTTTGTGCCTTTTGCTGCCCCCGGTGATGTGGTGGATGTAAAAGTAAAGCGTTCAAGGCGCAATTATATGGAGGGAACCATAGCGTTTGTCCATTCCCGGTCACCGGACCGGAGTGAACCTTTCTGTAACCATTTCGGAGTTTGCGGGGGTTGTAAATGGCAGCATCTGCCATATGAAAAGCAGCTTGCGTATAAGCAGTCACAGGTTTCAGACAGCCTGGAACGGATCGGGAAGGTGGATCTTTCCCATGTGGAGGTGTTGCCCGTGGCTGCCTCAGAGCTGACGACCTTTTACCGGAACAAAATGGAGTATACCTTCAGTGACCGCCGTTGGCTGTCGCGGGAAGACATTGATTCCGGCCGGGAGATCCCTGATATGGAAGCACTGGGGTTTCATATCCCCGGTTTTTTTGACAAGGTTCTTGACATTGAGAAATGCTGGCTGCAACCCGATCCTTCCAATGAAATACGCCTGGCCGTGAAACAGTTTGCCGTGGAAAACGAACTGTCATTTTTCGATATCAGAAACAACCGTGGGTTTTTAAGGAACCTGATTATCCGCAATACACATGATGGGGAAGTGATGGTGGTCATGATTTTCGGCCGCGACGACCCCGGACAGATTGAGAAGGTGATGTCTTTTATTCACCGCCGTTTCCCCGGACTGCGATCACTGGCCTATATGGTGAATGCCAAACAGAACAGCAGCCTTTCAGATCTGCAACCTGTGATTTATGCAGGGGCAGAGGCCCTGGAGGAAAAGATGGAGGATCTGCGTTTCATGGTGGGTCCCAAATCTTTCTTTCAGACCAATTCAGGGCAGGCCCGGCGTCTTTATGACATCGTGCGGGGTTTCGCCGGAATGGCCGGCGGGGAAGTGCTGTATGACCTGTACACCGGAACGGGTACCATTGCCTGTTACCTGGCTTCGGGTGCCGAAAAGGTTGTGGGGATAGAATATGTGGACGAGGCCGTGGAACATGCCCGCAACAATGCCCGTTTAAACAGGATTGAAAACACCACATTCCTTGCGGGTGATATGGCTGAGGTGTTTAATGAAGAGTTGATGGAGCAGCAAGGGTATCCTGATGTGATTGTGACTGATCCGCCCAGAGCCGGTATGCACCCGAAGGTGGTCGGAAAAATCATCAGCAGCGGGGCAGACCGCGTTGTATACGTCAGCTGCAATCCTGCCACCCAGGCCCGCGACACGGAGTTGTTAAGCAGCCATTACCATGTCATAAAAAGCCAGGCTGTGGACATGTTCCCTCATACCCATCATGTGGAAAACGTCCTTCTGTTCAAAAGGAAACAATAAAAAGATTTGATGGTTTTTGCAGTTCGGGTGAAAAGCGCAATCATTGTTACCCGCTTTTCTGCTTAACTCCTGTTTCCTGCTTAACGGATCCGGAACCCCCTGTGCCCGAAGGCTTCTGCCTGTTCTGTGCTGACCTTGCTCACGATGGCCATGGGAGGGCCCTGCCGGCACCATTCAATGAAGACATCCAGTGCCTCAGCATGTCCCTCTGCTTCAATATACACACGTCCGTCGGGCATATTTTTGGCGAAACCGCTGATGCCCAGCGATTGGGCTTTTTGCTGCGCAGAATTCCGGTAATTGACTCCCTGTACACGGCCGTATACATTGATTGTCATGCTTTTTTCAGACATATTGGTCACTGTTATTTGTTAATCAGGCGATTGAATATTGGTCAAACCCTTTAAAAATAAGGATTTTTTGCCGATCGGTCAAGCTCTTTGCTCCGGCTGCACGTTTTTTTGTAAATTTGGATGCAATCAACGATGTCATTTGTGGCTCCGGGCAGCGGTAGTCTGTTTGCCGAAGGGAGAATTTTTACTTCTTCATTCGTGCTTTTTCGGTCACACTGGCAGGAAAAACATCATCCCATGAAAATGAAATTGACCTATATGTTATTGCTGACAATGGTTCTGGGCTGCGGACAGCCTGAGAAGCGAACCGATCCGGAGCCTCCTGTGGCAGAAAAGCGTGATACAGCACTTGTGAACCATGACCATACCAGAATAGATCCCTATTACTGGATGAATGACAGGGAAGACCCTGATGTGATCAGTTACCTGGAAGCAGAAAATGAATACCTGGAGGCGAAGCTTGATCACACACGGCCCCTCCAGGAGGAGTTGTTCATAGAAATGCGGGGCCGGATCAAGGAGGATGAAAAGTCCGCCCCGTTTTATGACAACGGCTACTTTTATTATACCCGTTACGAAGAAGGGGGAGAATATCCCATATACTGCCGTCGCAAAGGATCCATGGATGCCCCTGAAGAGATCATGCTGGATGTGAATGAACTGGCAGAACCGCATTCGTTTTACCGTGTCGGAACATATGACATCAGCCTCGATAACCGCTGGATGGCCTTCACCGTTGATACCGTCGGCCGCCGGCAATACACCATCATGGTAAAGGATCTTGGCACAGGTGAGATATCCGGGACCGGCATCAGCCAGGCCGGAGGTGATGTGGTCTGGGCTGCAGATAACCAAACCTTTTTCTTTACCTCGATCGATCCCCATACACTTCGTTATGAAAAGATCAACCGTTTCAACATGCATCATGATGAGGTGCCGGAAGTCGTTTATACTGAGGGTGATGAAACCTTTTACTATATCGGTGTTTCACGGAGCAAGGACGACCGGTATATGATGATCAATGCCAACAGCACGCTCAGCAATGAGATTCGGATTCTGCCTGCGGATGACCCGGATGGGGCCTTTGAGGTATTCCAGCCCCGTGAAAGAGATCTGCGCTACAGTGTGGAATCGTTTAACGGGAAGTTTTATGTGCTGACCAATTATGAGGCAAAGAACTTCCGGCTGATGGAGACTTCACACGCTGCCACCGGCAAGGATAACTGGCAGGAAGTCATTGCCCACCGTGATGATGTATTGCTTGAAAACATTGAACTCTTTGACAGTTTCCTGGTGCTCCAGGAACGGGAACGTGGCCTCCGGCAAATGCGGATTATCAATAAAGTGAGTGGAGAGAGTCATTACCTTCCTTTTGAGGAAGAGGCCTACACGGCCCATATCGGGGTCAACAGGGAGATGTCCACTCCGGTTCTCCGGTACAATTATACTTCCCTGACCACGCCCAATACAACCTATGATTACAATATGGAAACCGGTGATCAGCAGATGGTCAGGCAGCAGGAGGTACTGGGAGGTTTCGATCCGGATGATTATGTAACCCGGCGCTATTATGCCACCGCGCGCGACGGTGTGGAAGTGCCTGTGACGCTCGTGCACCGGCGCGGCATTGAACCCGGCGGGAACAACCCTTTGCTGTTGTATGCCTATGGTTCATACGGCTCAAGCGCCGATCCGCGCTTCAATATCAACTTGCTGAGCCTCCTTGATCGTGGTTTTGTGTATGCCATTGCACATGTCAGGGGCGGCCAGGAACTCGGCAGGCAATGGTATGACGATGGCAAGTTGCTGAATAAAAAGAATACCTTCAATGATTTTATTGATTGTGCGGAATTCCTGGTTGACCAGGGGTATAGTGTACCTGAACGGCTTTTTGCCCGCGGAGGAAGTGCCGGCGGGCTTTTGATCGGTGCAGTGGTCAACGACAGGCCGGATCTGTTCAGAGGGGTCATCGCGGCTGTGCCTTTTGTGGATGTCGTCACCACCATGCTTGATGAGAGCATCCCACTGACCACAGCCGAATACGATGAATGGGGCAACCCCAATGATCCTGAATACTATGAATATATGCTGTCCTATTCGCCTTACGACAATGTGCGTGCACAGGATTATCCGCATATGCTGGTCACCTCAGGGTTGCACGATTCTCAGGTACAATACTGGGAGCCTACCAAGTGGGTGGCCAGGTTGCGCGATTATCATACAGGAGATCAGGACATCTTACTTTACACCAATATGGAGGCTGGCCATGGCGGAGCCTCAGGCCGCTTCCGCCGGTTACGTGAACTGGCCATGGAGTATGCCTTTTTACTGGATCTTGCGGAAAACTGATTTGATGTGATTATAAACCCTAAAACCAACATCCCATGAAACGTTATGTGTTATTTTTATTTGCCGGACTGATGGCCGCAATCATGATCGGAGCCTGTCAGACAGAGGCCGATCAGAAAATTGAAACCCGCTGGGCGGGAGAGACCCTGGAAGAAATAATAGGAAGTATTGAGAGCCAGATCGGAGGCTTCAGTGCAACAATGGTAGAAGTTAATTACCGCTACAATGAACTTTACTGGGCAGGCATGGATGA
>PWIY01000378.1 GCA_003560215.1 Bacteroidales bacterium
CAGCGCAAGGGGTGCACCCCCGCGCATGCTCAGTTTATATACTTGCGTGCCGCTGGCATCGGGCAGGTTTGCCCGGAAGGTAACTGCATCGCCTCCGGGTGTCCATCCGATGCTGAAAACACGCTGTTTGCCGGTGATGAAAGGCAGTATTTCGCCATTTTCCACATCGTATACGTACAATTCCCGGTAGTCTGTTCCTGCGTCGTGATCAAACGGACGGGGTACATTCAGGGTAAATGCCACGTAGTTTTGGTCAGGCGACATGGCTACCTCACTCACGGTCTCCATGTCAAAGACCTTGTGAGGGGTAAATGCCTCTTCGGCCTGGGCCGGGATCAGGGCAAACCATAGTAAAGCAAAAATCATTGTAAGTTTCCTCATGGCGTTGGGTTTTTATGAACATTGGGTTCGTGACCGTCGCAAATTTAATGAATTTTAAGAAATTCCGGCAGCTGCCTTTACGATATGGCCGGAGGGGAAAGCTGTCTGTAATTCATCCAGGGAAGGAGGACTGCTGAACAACCCGTAAACGGCCGATCCGCTTCCGCTCAATGAGGCATAGACAGCACCGGAGGCCATCAAGTGTTTTTTGGCTTCTGCCACTTCCGGGTAATGCCGGCTGATTGGAGCTTCAAAGTCGTTCACCAGTTTTCCCTGCCATTCTTCCACCGGCCGGTGCACGATCTGCTTCAGGTCAGCAGCCGGTCTGGCCGGGGATACCAGTCGGTAGGCTGCTGCAGTGCTGATATGCACCGGGGGGCACACAATGATCAGTGTGTAACCCTGCAGGTTCAGTTCCGGCATTGGATGAAGCTGGTCTCCCCGCCCGGTGGCAAGCATGGGCTGGCGTTGCAGGAAAAAGGGGCAGTCGCTGCCAAGTTTTGCGGCCAGGCGACTGAGGGTTTCAGGTGCCAGGTTCAGCCCGAACCTTTTATTGAGAAGCAGGAGCATGTGGCTGGCATCGGAGCTTCCTCCGCCGAGACCTGCTCCTGCAGGGATTTTCTTGTGAAGGTGTATGTGCAATGGAGGGAGACCGGAATTGCCTGCATCCGTGGTTCTGTTTCTCAGCTCTTCGCTGATCAGGCTGAGGGCATTGAGGCATAGATTGTTCCTGCCATCATCAGGCAACGGCAGGCCGCTTTGACTGAAACGCATGGAATGGTCAGGAGCAGGAATCACTTCCAGTGCATCAAACATGTTCACAGGAAACAGGACCGTTTCAATGGTGTGGTATCCCCCGGGTTTGTTTTCCTTTCCGGTTATGTGCAGCCCGAGGTTGATCTTTGCATGGGGAAATACGATCATGCCTGAACATTGTTTCGGGGGTCAGCCCTGCATTTTTAAAAAGGCAACCTCCTTTTCGGTAAGCTGGCGCCATTTCCCGCGGGGGAGGTCTTTTTTGGTGAGCCCTGCAAATACCACCCTGTCGAGCTTGGTTACCTTATAGCCGAATTGCTCAAAAATCCGGCGAACCACCCTGTTTTGCCCCGAGTGAAGCTCAATGCCGATCTCCTGTTTGTTTTGCGGAGTTGTGTAGGATATATTGTCCGGAACCACTTTTTCATCTCCGAGCTGTACTCCGGAAGCGATTTGTTCCAGGTCATTGCGTGGAATACTTTTATCCAGCTGTACCTGGTAAATCTTCCGGACGCCATGTTTGGGATGCGTGAGCTTTTTGGTGAGTTCGCCGTCATTGGTCAGCAGCAGCAGTCCGGTGGTATTTCTGTCAAGTCTTCCCACAGGGTAAAGTCTTTCCCTGAAAGCATTGCCGATCAGGTGCAGCACGGTTTTGCGTTCCTGCGGGTCATCGGCGGTGCTGATATAATCCTTGGGTTTATTCAGAAGCACATAGACCTTTTTTTCATTGCTGAGTTTCTGGTCGCCGTAATGAACCACATCCCCGGGTTTGATTTTCGTGCCAAGGGTGGTTACCACTTCACCATTTACCTTGATCGCTCCGGTGGTTATCAGTACATCTGCTTCACGGCGTGAGCAAACTCCTGCATTGGCAATGAATTTGTTCAGCCTGACCAGTGACTCTTCCCGGCCCTTGCCGGCAGCAGGCCGTTGTTTTGATCCGCTTTGGGATCTCCGCGCCGGATAAGGCTTGCGATCTGGTCTTTCATCTCTTCCTCTGCCCGTACCACCGGGCCTTCCTGACTTGCCTGAACTCTCCTGCCGGCTACGCCCGCCGGGTCTTTCCGGTCTGCCCGAACCTTCCTGCCGGCTGCGCCCGCCGGGCCTGCCGGTTCTTTCCAGCCTGCCTTTTGCGTCGCTCCTGCCCGGGCGGTCAGGCCTTCCGGATCTTTTGTTTTCTCTTCCTTTGCCTGGTTTGTTTGTTTTCATGTGTTCCTTTCAGCTGCCACATACCAAAAAAGGCGCTGCAGCGCCTTTGAGGTAGGTGTATGGTATATAATAATTATTCCGTACTGCCCAGTTCTTCAAAAACACCATTCACCTTGTCAAGCAGTTCATCGTACAGGTCACGGTAATAGCTTTTTAGGGTTTTGGCATTATCCTTCATCGCGGGCTTGTTAACCTTTGTGAGCATGTCCTCGCGAAAACGAAGCATATCTTTGATCTTCTCATCCATTTTTTCCTGCTCCTTTTTGTCTTCATGATGCATTTCCTGGCGCATCAGACAAGTACCGACAACTTCGTCAACAAGAAAATTGATATCTTTTTTAATTGTTTTTTTACTGGCCATTCTGATTGGAATTTTACGTGTTGTATTAAACGATGCGTGTTGTATTAAACGACTTGACTATTGTCCGAAATCAATCATTTCAACCTCAAAAGCCAGATTGGCGTTGCGGGGAATCCCCACTGTGCCGTATTCCCCGTACCCAAGGGCTGAAGGAATCAGAATCCAGCCTTCAGAACCGCGCTGGAAGAAAGTCAGCCCGATCTGCATCCCCCGGATCTGGTTGGAAAGGCGCATTGTTGATTCAAAACGGGTGTCGAACATTTCCCCGTCAAGGAGGTACCCTGTGTATGAAGCTTTTACGATGCTGTTGCTGTTGGGGAAGTTTCCGCTTCCTTC
>PWIY01000046.1 GCA_003560215.1 Bacteroidales bacterium
CAGCCTGATAAAGTCAGGGAGGCCATTTCTGTTTTTATGTTCAACCTGCTTCAATCCGTGGTCATTGTTGTTTTCATTCTGATGATTGCCATGGGTTGGCGCAGTGGTTTTATAATCGGGAGTGGCCTGTTACTCACCATCCTGGGTTCAATGGCCATTTTAAACCTTCTTGACGGAACCCTGCAAAGGGTATCACTCGGCTCTTTCATTGTGGCCATGGGGATGCTCGTAGACAATGCCGTGGTAATTGTTGACGGTATTTATTCTGACATCCAAAGCGGGATGAAAAAAGACAGGGCACTGGTTCGTACCGTCCACAAAACTGCCTGGCCTTTGCTGGGTGCAACACTGATCGCCATCCTGGCTTTTTTCCCGATTTTTCTTTCACCGGATACAGCCGGGGAATATGTGCGCGACCTGTTCATTGTGCTGGCAGTGTCATTGCTGCTGAGCTGGGTATTGTCGCTGACCCAGGCACCACTGATGGCCGCATTCCAGTTCAGGGCTGTCAGTGATGGCACCGGAGGTGCCCGAAACCAGCAAACAAAACCCTATTCCGGAAAGATATACCGCTTGCACAGGCGCATCCTTCAATACTTATTATGGCATAAAACCCTGTCAGTCCTTGTTGTAACGATATTACTGGTAGTGAGTGTTTTCATGTTCAGGTATGTTCCGCGCACATTTTTCCCGGATATGAGTTACAGCCAGCTATACATAGAATACCGGATGCCTGCCGGAACCAGGATAGAAAAAGTGGACAGTGATCTTTCGGAAATTGAACACTGGTTATTGGCTAAACCCGAAATTACCAATGTGACTGCCAGTTTGGGAGGAACCCCTTCCCGGTATAATCTGGTGCGTCATATGGCTGAACCATCCATGCGTTATGGGGAGTTGATCGTAAACTTTAAAAGTTATCCTGCACTGCTGGAAAAAATTGAAGATATTCAGGATCATCTGGTTATGCATTACCCGCAGGCTTATGTGAGGGTGCTGCGCTACAATTTCATGTACAAGGAGTTTCCTGTTGAAGTGATGTTTACAGGACCGGATCCAGGGGTTTTAAAGTCACTGGCTTCAGAAGCCGAACAGATCATGAAGGAAGAGCCTGATGCCATGCTGGTTACCAATAACTGGGAGCCCGCTGCAAAAACAATGGTGGCCGGGTTCAGCCAAATGAATGCGGGGCAGGCCGGTGTTTCCCGGTCTGACGTGGCTTTGTCAACACTCGCCTCTACAGAGGGGTTCCCCCTGGGCACCTTTTATGAAGGCGACAGGGCAGTTCCCATGTATCTGCAACTTGTGGGAGAAACAGGTGAAAAAGCTGAATCGTTATTTTCTGCTCCTGTTTTCAGGGTCATTCCTTCCGGAATCGTCTTTGATGCCCGGATGATTGCCGATTTGATGACCGGCCTGCAGGAACCCCTGGAATTACTCAAGGCCGGTTTGGGTGCAGTATCGATGCATCAGGTGGTGGATGATATGTATTATTTATGGGAGGAACCGGTTGTCAGACGATACGACGGACAGCGTGCGATCAAGGTTCAGAGCAACCCCGTGTCCGGGGTTACTGCGGAGGAAGTCCGCAGCAGCATCGGGGAGCGTGTGGAGTCAATTGATCTGCCCCCCGGCTATCGCATGAAGTGGCTCGGAGAATATGAGGCCAGCGAAGAATCCCGGCAATACCTGTTCAGGAATCTTCCGCTTGCAATTGTGTTGATGATAGCCATCCTGATATTGCTGTTCAACAATTATATCAAACCTTTGATCATTATACTAAGTCTGCCGCTTGCTTTTATCGGCATTGTTCCCGGAATGATTCTGACAGGAAGGGAATTTGGTTTTGTGGCAATTGTCGGTGCATTGGGCCTGATGGGGATGATGATCAAAAACGGGGTTGTCCTGCTGGAAGAAGTGGGCTATCAGCTGAAAGAAGGGAAAGGGAGGTATGAAGCCCTGATGGATGCCTCAACTTCACGTCTCCGTCCAGTGATGATGGCCTCGATGACAACCATATTGGGCATGGTACCACTGCTCAATGATGATATGTTCGGATCACTGGCGGTCACAATGATGTCCGGTCTTTTTCTGGGTTCACTGATCACTTTGATGATGATGCCGGTATGGTATGCAGTATTATACAGGATTGGCAATCCACAGAGATCCGGAGGCGATTCTGACTCAAAGCAAGCCGGGAAAAAGGCGTATCATCCTCCTGCAGATAAAGGCGACAATGGCATTGTCACAGAAGAGGAACTGATGAGAAGGCTGGGAATCCAAACAGGAAAGGACTCAAAGTGAGTGCCAGCACCCCCCTGTTCCGTGTGGCACGTACGTTGCCCGAAACCCGGTCAGACAAATATGAATCAAAAATAATTGCAGGATTTTCATTTTATAAACCATAAAGCCCATACCATGACCAGGATACTTACCATTGCATTGCAGCTGTTCGCCATTGTTCTGATGAGCAGTAACGGATACGCCCGGGCAGGCGCTGTTGAACTTGACAGAAGGAAAAGCCGGCAAATGGCATTGGCCCATTCGCATCAACTCAGGCTTTCGGAAAATCAACTGGAACAGGCAGAATTGCGTGAGAAAATTGCCCGGGCCGCCCACTTCCCGGAGTTGTCTGCTTCAGGGCTGTTTTTTTACTCAGCGGAAAAAGTAGAATTTACAGTATCACCAAGATCTTTGTTTGATCTTGAAGGCGGACTGGGAGAGATTATCGGAGAGTTGCTCACCGATTTCGATGTGGGTTTAAGCCTGGAAGGTGTTACAATGGCCGGGGCACAAATGGAGCAGGCAGTTTATATGGGGGGAAGGGTCCGGGCAGCCAGAGGGATGGCTCAAACGGCAACGGAAGTCAATTTGGCCGACATTGAGCTTACCCGGTCAGATGTGGTTGTACTGGCTGATGCATCATTTTACCGTTATATTACCCTCCAGGAAAAGAAATTGGCTGCCGTTGAATACCAGGAGCTTTTGGATGAGCTGGTGGCTAAACTGGAAGATAGCCTGGAAGC
>PWIY01000176.1 GCA_003560215.1 Bacteroidales bacterium
ATAAATTGAGTCATCCTCCATCCCAAAAGCCAGAACATGAAGAAAAAACAGTGGTACGAAAAATTGTTTGAAAACTACGCTGAAAAATATGACAAAGAGGTTTTCACCAAAGGAACAAAGGGAGAATGCGACTTCATTGAAAAAGAAGTAGGCTTCAATAAAAAATTAAACATCATTGACGTCGGTTGCGGAACGGGCCGGCACTCCATCGAATTGGCCCAAAGGGGGTATAAGGTTTGCGGGATTGACCTGTCTGAATCCATGCTGAAAAAGGCGAAAGAAAAAGCCGGCCAAAAGCAGGTCGACATATCTTTTTTACAATGCGATGCCAGGAACCTGCCTTTTAAAAGGGAGTTTGACGTGGCAATCATGCTGTGTGAGGGCGCTTTCCCGCTGATGGAGACCGATGAGGAAAACTATGCCATCCTCAAGAGTGTATCTGAATCGATGAAGCAACGGGCAAAATTCATCTTCACCACACTCAGCGGCCTGTTTCCCCTGTTTCATTCTATCAACGATTTTCACGCACAAGATGCAGAGAAGGGAGGTGCTACCTATGAAAGCACCGGATTTGACCTGATGACCTTCAGAGATTACAACATGACCCGGCTTGAGGATGACAGCGGAGTGGTCAGGGAACTGAAATGCAACGAACGCTATTATGTTCCCAGTGAAATTACCTGGCTGTTGAAAACACTGGGGTTTACAAGCATTGAAATCTTTGGTGCCCGTCTGGGCGCCTTTTCCCGCGAGGATGAGCTGAAAACGGAAGATTATGAAATGCTGGTCGTTGCCGAAAGAGAATAAACCCACGCTGCATCTGACACATGCGACAAATTGAACCCAAACTCCCAAACGTTTTCGGTTGATACTTCCCCTTGCCGGTCGAACTTCCGTTTGGCAGATTTGTTGTACTTTCGCCACCCCAAAACATCCATTGTATGATTCCAAACCCTGATCAATATGAAAATTAAAGACTTCCCTTATCTGAAAGAATTGCTGAACACCCCCGGACCTTCCGGGTTCGAACAGGAGGTGCAGAAGCTTTTCAGGGCTTTTGCCGAAGATCATTGTGACGATGTAAAAACCGACGTGCACGGAAATGTCGTGGCCTTCAAAAAGGGAACCCTGAACAAAAAGATCATGCTTACGGCCCATATAGACGAAATCGGTTTTATGGTGAAACATATCGATGACCATGGCTGCATCCGGTTCGACAGCATCGGCGGGGTTGACGCATCTTTACTGCCCGGACTGGCCGTGCGGATTTACAATGCTTCCGGGGCATTTGACGGCATTATCGGTAAAAAGCCGATCCACCTGATGGATCAGGATGAGCGTAAAAAAGTTGTCAGGATGGATGATCTCTGGATCGATATTGGGGCCGGTTCAGCCGAGGCCGCAAAAAAAATGGTCTCAGTGGGAGATTACATTACATTCAACCCTTCCGTTACAGAACTCCCCGGAGAGCTGCTTGCCTCCAAATCACTTGACGACCGGGTCGGAGTTTTTGTTCTGTCATCGGTCCTCAGGGAGCTTTCAGGGGCAAAAGACCTGCCCGACATCTATGTGGTTTCCTCAGTCCAGGAAGAGGTAGGGCTAAGGGGTGCCGTTACCAGTGCCTATAACATCAGGCCGGATATCGGCATTGCAGTGGACGTAACCCATGCAAGTGACTACCCGTCGATCGACAAAAACAAACACGGCGACGTCAGACTGGGCGAAGGCTGCGTATTTCACGTAGGAGCCAACATCAACAGCAGGGTACTGGGCCTGTTAAAAAACACAGCCAAAGAAACCGGCATCAGCTACCAGCTCGAAGCCGCCCCCCGCAATACCGGCACCGAGGCCAATGCCGTTCAGCTCTCAAGAGGCGGCGTAGCCACAGGCCTTGTCAGTATTCCACTGAGGTACATGCACAGCCCCAACGAAATCGTATCCCTGAAGGACACCGAAAGTGCAATCAGGGTGATTGCAGCCTTCTGCAAAAGCATTGACGTGAATACCGATCTGATACCCTGATCATAGGGCGTTTCGTGGCACCCATGTTAGTTTTCAGGGCAGCTGGCAGGCCCTGAGACATAGCGGTATGGCCACAAACAGGTTATACCTTGCAAGAAAAGTAATAAATGCTTATCTTTTTGGAGACAAAAAACTCTGGCAATATAACCTACAAATAAACAGCAACATTAATTAGGTTAAACTTAAAAAATCAAAGCCATGGATATCAAAGAAGAACTTGACGCAAGAGTAAAAAGACTTGAAAGCTTTGTTGAGGATAGGGGATTATTTTCTGAAAAGCTTAAGAAAGCCAAGAAAGCACAAAGAAATCTGAATGCAGCTATCTTTCTCGGAAGTTTAATCACTGTTGCCGGAATTGCGATATGGGCCCTGAGCAGAGATTAATAATTGACTATGCACAAATTCCGGATTGATTGCACAAGGGCTGTGGTCAATGAACATGAAAGCTTTTGGCGGCCAGAAAGCGCAGATTCAACTCACTTAAATTTACATGAAATTAAGCAAGTGCAAATAAGAATCCGGATTAAAACTCCTGTTACCTGAAATTATTTCAGCAGAAATTTTATGCAGGTTACAACTTTTCACAACTTTTGTCGTCTTATAAAAAAGAAGTATACATTCAAAAATAAGACAGACATGAGGAAACAACCATTTTTTGTAGGATTTTTCAGCCTTTTCATAATCGGAATTGGCCTGGTTGCATGTGAAAAAGACGAAGAAACAGGAAACCCTACCCTGCAACTAAAATTTAACACAGTGACATCCGGGTCTACGCTCAAAAATGTCACGGACAATAACCTGCAGTTTTCTTCAGGTCATATTATCCTGGAAAGCATAGAATTTGAGGCTGAATCAGATGTTGACAGCCTGGAGGTGGAATTTGAGATTGAATCATTTATAACCATTGATTTTGCCACAGGAGAAAGCAATCCCGATGTTTCATCGATCCAGATCAGGCCGGGTACTTACACGGAGATTGAAATCGAACTTGAACTTTGGGAC
>PWIY01000091.1 GCA_003560215.1 Bacteroidales bacterium
ATATACTTCGAACAACTCTACATAGAAGTAATCCGGGATATTGTTCGGGTGCAGCAGGAATGGTGTCGGGATGAAAGTTTCTTCCTGGTTCCAGTACCTGAGCTGACCTGCGAGGCTGTTCGCAATGATTTCAACATCAAAGGTCTCAATCTCATCGTAGCAATATCCGGGAATCTCAACATCTACAGTGCCTTCGGGGCCACCTTCCCAGTATACATGAATGGTGTTAAATGCTTCATAGCAATCTACGTCGCCAATTTCGACATAGTCTTCGCTGTCATAATACCATCCGCCAAGGATTTCACCACCATCAACTTCCCACTGATATACCGCTCCGGGCACATAACCAATGGTATAGGTGTACTCATCTCCATCAGCATCTTCACTGCTAAACGAGCGAACAGGTGTGTCGCCGGTAATGGCCAGCGGATCCACTTTGTTCACTGTATAGTCAGTTACATGCAGACACTCGGTAATGGTGTTTTCTTCCTCAAAGGTAATGGTTCCTTCGGGTGAATCATCCCAACGAATCTCAACAATGTGATGCTTGTTGTGGTTCAGGTTGGGGGCAGAATGTACGAGGAAATAATCACCGTCTGCATCTCTTTCAAGTGCATAGGTTCTCATGATCATACCTCCGGGAATCGGCTTCTCAATAACAGGACCAGCCTGTCCGCCACCTGTTGTATACCACCTTACAGAGTGGGTTGCAGGAATGGTTGAGAAGAATCCACCTGAAAGTGAGTGGAATTCATCAACGGCGATTCCATGATCAACTTCAAGGATCGGACGTTCCAGCATATAGAATACTGTCTGGTCGTCACCGTAGCAAGTGTAGCAATTATCAAACGGATGTTCGTTAACCCCAAGGTACTCCATGGTTTCGGGATCAATGTCGATCGGGGTGATGTTGCGTGCAAACGGTGTGTTCTTGAAGTATACTTCATGCAAGGCTGTTTCTTTGCAATCAACAGTTTCGGCAAGCGGATTCTCAGCAGTCCATACGAATGGGAACATTCCGGGACGGCTCACTTCAATTTCCGGCTGAGCAACACTCAGATCAACCTCAGTGTTCCAAACAAGATCTCCATCTTCAGTTACAGTGTAGAGATACTCTCCTTCGAACTTGATCCAGTCGTGCCTGATATATTTACCTGAACCTTCAGGATATTCAACTTTCCATGTCCATTCGATCTTATCCCACTGATAACCAATGGCATCTACATCAGCATGGTTAAGCACATCTTGACCAGCTTGGATCTCATCCAGATCAATGCTCCATTCTCCATCGATGATATCCAGGTCTGCGTTGGAATCAGTGGCATCCAGGTGTCCTACCCAGATTGTTTCACTACCCCAGCCTTCGCAGCCGTCAGACTCACCCAGTTTGAGGTCTCCGCAGAATTCATAATCTGCATCGTCACCGGCAATGGGTTGCTGCTGCCAGATAATATCAACGTAGTCATAATCGGTGCAAGCAAACTCTTCGCCTTCATTGTTGGTAATAACATACTCGAAACGATATTTACCCTGAGTCATGGCGAAAGCTTCTTCTACTCTTCTCTTATCATCTGAAAGCTTCATGAAGAGCTCAACACCATCATCATAAATATCATCCTTGTCATCTACGATGGCATCTGCATCAAGCAATACCCATGCATCTTCAACCGGGTCATGCCTGAATACATCCCAATGTACGGTACTCACGTTTTGATAGAGATTCAGTCCAAGGTTATCAGCATACCAGGCTCCGGCGATATAATCACCTCTCGGCTTGTTACCCTGAATTTCCACTGAATAAATATCAGAAGCCACACCACAGAACTCAAGTTCTGGTTCATTGGTGATCAAGGCATTGGGATCCCAGTAGAAATCAAATGTACTGGTGACCTCTTCACCGCATTCTGTTTGTTCTCCGTCCTCATCATAAACTGATGCTTCCCATACAACTTGGTATTTTCCAAAGTCTTCCATCCGGAAAGTCAGTTCATCATCGATTTTGACAAGTTCTTCACCTACAACCGTAAGGACTCCATTATCGGGGCCAGTTACTGTGGAAGCATTGTCCTCATCATATGGAACATGGTTCTCTACCGTGTAATCTTCATAAACATTCCATTCCCACGTGTCACTATATGTACCCTTATACACGGTAAAGGTACCCGAGACGTAATGTGGAGCATTTCTTGGTCCGGACATGTCGACATAGTCAAAGTCGGCAGTAAAATGGGTTTCTACGGCCAGACTACATATTGCGGCTTCCTCGGGTTCGAGTGCCACATCTTTAATATCGGGCAGGAATGTTACTGTAAAGGTTTCAGTTACAGGGCACAAACCATCTTCCGCAGTGATCTCCAGCATAAATGTATACTCACCGAAAGAACTGACCAATGCTTTTGTTTCCAGTTCGTCTTCTTCAACGAAAGTAGCAGGACTGGCGCCCTGGGGCTTATCAACAGTCGTCCAGAGTGCATTGTATTCATCTGCTCCGGGTGTATACTCTCCACCATTGAAAGTAACGGAAACTATGCCAGTAAGGTCAACAGAAGCCCATGTGCCTTGTGCATTAAAGTTATTGCACACAAGGTTTTCGCCTTCAATGGCAACTTCATAGAGTGGATCAAATGTTACCTCTACTGTAGCTTCATTTATGCCGCAGCCAGGCTCATCTACTGTCCACATGAATGTGTAGTCGCCGTACTCTTCAACGGTTACATAGGTATGATAATCATTAACATTACTGAAGGTAACATTTTCCGTATCAGGTCCGTCAACCACAGACCAGGTGCCTGTTTGAACGTGCAGAAATTCTGAATCCAAACATTGATAAGCATCTTCACCTTCACAGTAGTTGTGCATGGGTGTTCCGTAAAGTTCAGCCTCTGCGCCGCATACCTGCGCCTCCTCAGCTTCCGCTACAAATTCCACGTAAGGCTTGTAGAAGTTTACAAATATCTGGTCTTCGTCATCCACGCAACTGTATTTTCCAAATTCTGTCCAGGTAAACGCATAAGC
>PWIY01000206.1 GCA_003560215.1 Bacteroidales bacterium
GCTTCCGCGGGAAAAGACAACAAACTGACCGGAACCCCGATGTGGTTATTCAGGTTACCCGGTGTGGCGGCCGAATTGAACCGGGAGGAAAGCACTGCCTGCAGCAGTTCTTTGGTGGTTGTTTTGCCGTTGCTCCCGGTAATGCCGATATGGGGAATGTCCATTCGCTGCCTGCGGGTTCGGCCAAGGTGCTGCAATGTGGCCAGGGCATCATCAACCAAAACGTATTTTTCTCCCCGGTCGCAGGCGGGGTTGTCAATGACCGCCAGGCTGCAACCGGCTTTAAGAGCCTGTTCGGCGTACCGGTTGCCGTCAAAATGCTCCCCCCTGAGTGCGAAAAAGATCTGGCCGGAATTTGCCTGACGGCTGTCGGTGCAGATTCGATGCCCCTGATCCACCAGTTCAAGCAGATGCCTGACTATCCTGTTGTTCATGGCCGGTACTTCATTAAAAAAAACCCCGGTTACCGCAGCAAACGGGGTTGAATTAATTTATAGATTGGCAATAACTACCTCCCGCGGGAACTGCCGATTTTGTCCATGGCACAGCGGAAACCGATGTCGTTGGTGGCCGCATTCTGATCCATAAACCTGCGGGTTCCCGGTGATAGCCAGTAAATCCTGTCTCTCCAGCTGCCCCCTTTGTAAACCCGGGACGAATCACTGATCAGTGTTGTTCCCGGAGGATACACTTCTTGCTCTTCTGATACGGCAGAAATCCTGTCACCGTCTCTGTAGCCGATGTTGTCTGCCTGCCTGTAATTCCAGCGGGAGTCTTCTACTTCCTCGGCTTCCCGGATTACACGTCCCCTTTCGTCCAGCATGATGTTGCCGTCTTCATCTCTGACAACGGTCTCAAAAATGTTTCCACGGAAAGGCCTGAAGTCTGCCACCGTTTCGTGAGACAGTGGCCGGTACACATCTTTTACCCATTCGTTGACATTTCCGGCCATATTGTACAGACCGAAATCATTCGGTTCAAACGAATGGACCGGCATGGTGATGTCTCCGCCCGGATTCGGATAACCGGCCACACCTGAAAGATCTCCAGGACCCCGCTGGAAGTTGGCCCTGAAATCTCCCCTGTTTCTACGCTCGGGGCTTCTTACATGCCTCCCTTCCCAGGGATACATGCGTCGGTTGGCAATTCTTTCGTCTTCCGTGGCACCAATCAGACCCAGTGCCGCGTACTCCCATTCAGCTTCAGTGGGCAGGCGGTACCTCGGCAGCAAAATACCGTCCTCCCACCTAACACGGCGTTCGCCGTCTCCCCTGGGGTCAAGATCACGCATGGCTTCACGTACAAGTCCCTCATACTGCCCTGCCAGGTAAGCTTCTGTGTTGAAGTGGTTGGCGCCTTCCTGCTCATCCAGGTTCCAGTCAAGGATGCCTTCACGGACCAGAATCCATTCGTTGACCCTGTCGGTGCGCCAGGAAGCATATTAGGATGCCTGCACCCAGCTTACCCCAACCACCGGATAATCACTATAGGCCGGATGACGAAGGTAATTTTCCACAAAAGGCTCATTGTAAGCCAGGGGATCCCTCCAGACAAGGGTGTCGGGCAATGCGTTCCGGTAAACTTCAGGATGTGTTTCCCCGAAAATACGGTTCACCCAGTGCAGGTATTCAACGTAATCCAGGTTTGTGATCTCGGTTTCATCCATATAGAAAGAGGATACCGTTACCCTTCTGGGGATGTTGTTCCAGTCGGACATGACATCTTCTCCCGTGCGGCCCATCACAAAGGTACCGCCTTCAATATATACAAGTCCGGGGCCCGTTTCCTGTTCCTGGTGAGGGCTTACCTCAAACCCGCCTGTTTCGGGGTCATTGTATGCCCAGCCGGTGGTTCGGGAAGAATCACTCTGAAAAAGACCACATGAAGAAAGCAAAACTACAGAAGCCAGTAGTGTGAGAGCTACCGGGTAGCTGTTTTTGAGAGTCCTTGTCATATTCATATATGTTTAGCTAAAATATTGCGGATACAAAAATAACTAAAAAGTTGGAGAGTTTAGTATGCGACGTCTTATATTTCTTTTGTCGCAGTTAAACTGTATGGCGATACTTATTTCATGTGCAGCGTGTAAAATATCGGCGTAAGCGGAAAAAGAGTGATCGTAACTGTAACCGACCCGGTAGTTTTCCAGCTGGATGCCCAGCAGGAAAACCAGGTTGTTGTTGCTTTCAAGGGGTGTGTTGACCCACTGCCTGTACCAGATTCCTGCCATCACCGGTTCAGCCCCGGCGTACATCCCCAGGCTGACATGTGTATGTTCTCCCTGATCCTGGAAAATGACATTCGGGGAAAGGAAATAGGTCCGGGTGCTTCTGTGGATATGTCCCATATCCGGCTCAAGGTACATCCCGGCGTGTGCCGTGTATTTAATGCTGAGGCGTGAATCTGTAGCATTGTAAAGACTCATGTTTGGCCGGTTGAGGTGATGTGCAGCCACTCCGCCATAAAAACGCTCAGTGAATGCCAGGATTCCGGTGGCAAAATCAATGGCGTGTGCCTGGTTGTTTTCAGGCGGAGGTTCACCGGGGTCTGCAAACTCCAGCCTGCCCCAAGTTACATCGTTGCGGATATATCCGGCCTGAATCCCGAAATTGATGCTGAATTCCCCCGTGGCCTGCAGGTGATAGGCGTATATCCCGTTGACACTGCTGCGCATAAAGTATGAGGAGGGATGGTCGGTGGTGGCTGACAGGGCCACCCCGCCGCTGAGAGCCTCAGCATATGTGTCAAAAGAAAGAAAAGCTGTGGGAAAAGTTTCCGCCCCGTATTGCCGGTGCTGATAATTGATGCCGATGCGTGAGCAGGAAGTTGAGCCGGCAAATGCAGGGTTCATGTAAACGGGGGCGGCAAAAAACTGCGAGAAGACCGGATCCTGACCAGTGGCCTGCACGGGCAGTAACCCCAGGAAGATCATCGGCAGCAGTAAACCGGGCAAAAATCTTCTCATTGGCAGTTTTGTTAGGCAGTGTCCTGATACAACGAAAGCCATCAGAAA
>PWIY01000088.1 GCA_003560215.1 Bacteroidales bacterium
CACGGCGGGTTTGATCCCGTAAAACAGACTTTCAATGGCCGGTACTTCTCCAAGACGCACATATACCACGGCAAGCAGGGCGGTGATCAAGGCAGCAGGGATGATGAATCCGAAACCTCCGGCCAGCATCCCCATCCACCCCCTGAGTTTGTACCCCACCAGCATGGTGAGCTGGGTGGAGTTTGGCCCGGGGATCAGGTTCACGGCCCCGATATAGTCAAGGAATGACTGGGCGGTCAGCCATTTTTTGCGGCCGACCAGCTCGTGTTCCATAAGTCCCGCGTGGGCAGCCGGCCCGCCGAAAGCAATGGATCCGATTTTCAGGAACTGCAGGAATATGCTCCGGATGCGGATTTTTTCGGCCGGTTTTTGTGCAGATATGGATTCCAGGGCTTTCATACATCATGGTTTTTCCGGGTGCCACCCGCCGGGTTGTATCGTTTATTCAGCGCTGAAACGGCCGGGGGTAACGTTTGCCTGCACCTTCACCGCCCGGTAATGACATCACCCCCGTGGGTACACTGCCCGGTCAGTACCGGTTATACCTGTATAGCTTCTCCGGGGTTTTCCGGATCTTTTTTCGCGGGGTTTCGTTGGCCGGATACCCCAGTGTGATCAGCAGGGGAATGCGGCGTTTCTTTGGTATTTGCAGCAATTCACGGACTTTCTTTTCATCAAACCAGCCGATCATGCAGCTCCCCAAACCCAGATCGGCTGCCTGCAGGCAGAAATGGTCGGCCACAATACCAATGTCCATCAGGTAGTAATCCTTGTCTTTGATGCTGCTGCCGATCTTCGACAGCCAGTTGGGGGGTTCGGCCACCAGGGCCACAATTACCGGCGCCTGGGGTGCAAAGCGGTTGATGGGTGTGGCCGGACCGGTGGTGGCACGGGCCACCTGGTTCTTCAAATCCGGGTCGGTGACCACCACAAAGCGCCAGGGCTGGGAGTTGCAGGCCGAAGGTGCCATCCGGCAGGATTCCATAATGCGTTCAATCTTTTCCTTCTCTACCGGGCGGTCGTTGTACTTGCGCACACTTTCACGCTCCATGATCAATCGGGCAAAATCCATAGTTATCCGGTGTTTACAAGCATAAAGCGTTTACAAAGGCATTTGTTGAATGTCATGAATGGCTTACAGGCATAAAGTTACAAAACACCTTTTACTTCTTTGAAGCACCGTTTACTTCTTTGAGATTGCTGAAACCTTTGAAAGGGCGCACAAGGCGGGAATGCCCGCCATCCTTTAGTGATGGGGTTTTGCCTGTTACCGCAAATCTGCTTATATTTATCCGTTTTTCATCGCAGGTAAAGAAATACTTAAAAAGCAAGCAGAAAATGTTTCAAAGAGGTGATGTTCCCACACCAAAGCCCTGGTTGGCCTCAATCCCCATTCTGGTTACCATTGTTTTACTGGTTCTTTCGGTCTTTGTGGTAGACACCCAGCCCCATTTCGCCCTCTTCATCGGTGCGGCTGTGGCCGGCCTTTGCGCCTGGTGGCATGGGTTTTCATGGAAGACCATCAAGGAAGGGTTTCAGCATTCCATTGCGCGGACCATCCCGTCCATTGTGATTTTGCTGATCATCGGGATGCTGATCGCTGTCTGGATTGCCAGTGGCATTGTACCGGCCCTGATGTATTTCGGGCTTGAGTTTTTTGTGGCAAGGTGGTTTTTGCCCCTGATCCTTCTGTTCTCGGCCTTTATGGCCCTGATCACAGGAAGTTCATGGTCTACCATCGGCACCATCGGGGTGGCTGCCATCGGGGTAAGCGAAGGGCTTGGGATTCCCCTGCCGATGACCGCAGGCGCCATTGTGTCGGGCTCCTTTTTCGGAGACAAGCTTTCTCCCATGTCTGATTCAACCAACCTTACCCCTTCAGTATTGGGGGTGAACCTTTACGACCACATTCGCCATATGTTATATACCACCCTGCCTGCCCTGGGGATTTCCGTTGTGGTATTTACCATTATGGGTTTCATGGCAATCCGTGGCAGTGACGGGGGCGGTGATATTGCTGCTTATACCGGTTATATTCAGGATCATTTTAACCTGAGTTTCTGGTTGTTCATCCCACCGCTGGTCGTGATTTTCCTGATTGTGCGGAAAGTGCCTGCCATTCCGAGTCTGCTTGCCGGGCTTGTATTGGGTGCGCTTGCCTATCTGTTGGTTCAGGGAGGAAGCATTTACACCTTGCTGGAAAGTGTTCATACAGGTTTTGTGATGGAAACCGGGCAGGAAAGCAAGGATGCCTTGTTTACCCGTGGCGGCATGGAAAGCATGTATGAAGTGGTGGCCCTGGCCCTTGTTTCACTGGCACTGGGCGGAATCATGGATTACACCGGGATGCTGCACAGCCTGGTTCTGGCGCTTTCCGGGTTGCTGAAAACCGTCGGAAACCTTACTGCCACCGTGCTGGGTACCTCTGTTTTTGTAAATATTTTCGGAGCCAATCAGTACCTGGCCGTTATTTTGCCGGGGCAGATGTTTGAAGAATGTTATCGTGACAAAGAACTTAAGCTCAAAAACCTTACCCGAACCCTGGAGGCGGGCGGCACACTCACCGCCCCGCTTATCCCCTGGAACAGCAGCGGGGTATTTGTGTATTCTGCACTTGGGGTATCGGTAACCGCTTATGCGCCTTATGCCGTTCTGTGCTGGGTTACTGCCCTGGTTGCCCTGGCGTTCGGCTATATGAATGTTACCATGCACCGTCTGGAGCCATCAGAAGATGAGGAGGCGGAAGATCAACAATAACATAAGAATGTGAAAAGCCACAGTTATGTAGTCGTTCCGGTCATGCTGGTTTTGCTGGCACTGGCGGTTTCCTGCAGCGGTAAATTCAGAAACGCAATGGTTGCAGGCAGACCAGGTCTTGAGGACCATGAAAAGTTTCCGGTGAGGTTGCTGGAACCCGATCCCGCCAGGGTTTTTTATTTTCATGAATCACCCCGGGCTTTACCGCCCGTTGATCTTGAAGAAGTGCTCCGGGCCTATAACAGCCACCCTGATGTTCGCCGTACCCTGTCTGCCGGCGGGGAATCTTTTGATTCTTTTCTTGAAGAAAGGAACACCATCGCGTTTATCATTATCCAGAATGATTCGATCATTTATGAACGCTATTTTGGTGACTATTCGCGAAAATCGGAGGTTTCCTCATTTTCCCTGACCAAATCGGTGCTGTCGATGCTTGTTGGATGTGCCATCGCAGACGGGTATATCGGTTCGGTGCATGACGCCGTTTGTCAATATGTACCTGAGCTGGAGCCCAATGGGTTTGACCGGGTAACCATCAGGCATCTGTTGCAGATGACCTCGGGGATCAACATCAATGAGGTGTTTCACAACCCTTTCCGGGGTCCGCTGGATCTTTATTACGGCAATGACCTGTATGCCTCTCTGCTCAGGGCGGAAGTGGTTGATGAGCCCGGGGCCAGCCATGGTTACCGCAGTGGCGACAGCCAGCTGCTTGGGCTGGTACTCGACCGCGCCCTTGGTGAGCAGACCATTACCGGGTATATGCAGGAAAGGCTTTGGGGGCCGCTGGGCATGAAGCATGGCGGAAGCTGGATGGTTGACAATGAGGAGAACGGGCTGGAGCGAACCTTCTGCTGCCTGAGTGCCACCCCCCTTGATTTTGCCAGGCTAGGCCGGTTATACCTGCATGGCGGAAACTGGAACGGACAACAGCTTGTGCCTGAGCAGTGGGTTGAAGAATCACTGAAAACCGATACCCTGGAGGGAAGTGACCCCCATTTTCAATACCACTGGCGCGTGTACGACAACTATTTTTTCGCCTATGGCTATGGCGGTCAGATGCTCTATGTGGAACCTGAGCAGAACCTGATCATGGTGAGGATGGGTACCCCAAGGCGGCGGCTGAACTGGAAAGCCTTTATGCCTTCGGTAGCCGGACTTTTTTCAGGGCCAGCAATAGCAGAGTCAGGCTCAGAATTTTGAACATGACAATCACCAGGGAGGTGCTGGTCAGCCCCATTACAGGCAGCAATACCACCCCACCGATGATGCCTCCGAGCCATCCCCCCATCAGATCAGAACTGTAAAGGAAACCGGCGGTGCCGCTAAGGCTTCGGGAAGTCTTCAGGTATTCCCGGTTGGCCAGGGGAAAGGCCGATCCCACGAGAACCCCTGAAATAAACGAAAGCAGCAGAAAGATGGCTTTCAGCAATGGGTCAAACCAGGTGTGGGCAAGCAGGTCGCCCGCACCGGTAAAAACAAATGGCAGCAGCAGGGCAAAAACGATGATCAGCAATTCAAGCCGGATGATGGCCGGTGTGGCTGAAGAGTATTTTTTCAGCATGGATGACATCCACAGTCCGCCTGCCATCACCCCTGCCATGAAGGCGGTGACCAGCAACCCGAGCCAGTAAAAAATATAGCCGAAAAGAACCTGGAAAGCGAAGATCAGGATCAGGTCAAAAAGCATTCCGGCGAAACCGGTTGAAAAAATTACCAGGCTTAAAGCCGGTTGCAACGGTTGCCTGATGCGTGAGGAGATCAAAAGGAAAAGCAGGAAAACGCCCAACAAAACCCCTGCAATAAGTGGAAGGCTCACGGCCTGACTCTGCCTGAAATATTTGTTGAAGGCAGGAGAGAATTGCTCATTCCAGAATACCAGGCTGTAAAAGACTGCCAGGGGCTTGAAGTCCTCATTGATCTCGTCAATGCCCTCTTCCATATGCTGATAAAAAAAGTCTTTCCACTGCGGGTCAAGTTTGTAGGTGATATGCCCCTGGCCCATCAATGACAGCTCCAGTTCACGTTTCCGGATCTCATCGGCCAGCCTGGTGGCCTCCGCTTTTTTGATATCCGGGGAGGAGGAGGCCAGGAAAAAATTTTGGTTTTCCCCGGGAATGACCCTCACATGTGGGAAAACACTTTCCAGGGTGTTGAGTACGATGGCGTTCAGGTCGGTCAGCTCCCTGCCCAGGTAGGTCAGGGAACCGGGCACTCCCAGCTTGAGTATCCCGTCCGGGTTCAGTTTGCTTTTGGCCAGGGAGAAAAATTCCCGGGTGAAAAAACGGTTGGTTTGCAGGGTGGAGGGATCTGAAAACCCGCTGAGGATGACATCATAGGTATGGGGGGTTCGTTTCAGGAAGAAACGGCTGTCGGCTCCGGTTACGTGCACCCTGGGGTCGTTCAGTTCGCGCTCTGTGAGCGGAGTGGGGAATTTCCGTATGACCTCAGGGAGCAGCGGGTCAACCTCCGCATAGTCGATGCGGTTTATGTCATGTTTCAGTATTTCGTTGATCACCCCTCCGGGCCCTCCGCTGAGCACTGCCACGTTCGCCGGATTTGGGTGGATCAGCATGGGGAAGTGGACAAATTCTTCCACCTTTACCAGGTCGGGATTGGGGCTGCTGAGGATGGGGGTGCCGTCGGCATAAAACGTATATTCCTGCCCCCGCTCGGTAACGGTGATGCTGCCGTATTGCGATTGTTCGTGATGAAGCAGGTGGTGGTTTTTCCAGTGTTTTTGGAGCGAAGATAGATGCAGTTTGCCGGCTCCCGATCCGGCAACCAGGTATATGACCCCTGTTAACAGCAGCAGCAATGTAAGTGAGGGAACCAGTCTGACAGGTTGCCTGCGGCCTTTATGGAAGGGGTGCAGCAGTAAAATGCAGATGACAAGGTTGATCATGGCCACTGCAAGGGCGATTTCGATGGCATGTATCCACGGAATGAACACAAAAGTCAGGATCACCCCGCCGGCAATGGTTCCCAGGGTTTCAAAAATATACACCCTGGCAATGCTGAGCGCACTGCTGTCATGGGTTCGTTTGCCTGTGCCTGAATACAGGTAATAAAGCTGGCAGCCTGAGGTGAACAGCGCCCCGTGCAAAAGGCTGACCGGCAGCAGTGCCACAAATGAAACGGCGAACATGATCAGGATGCCCACCCCTTCGCCCGGCATCAGCGGCAGAAACTCCCTGAATATGCGGGTTGCGTAGATGGCTGCCAGGAAAAAAATGGTGAAAAGCACAGTGACCAGGATAAACAAGCCCAGCTTCCGTTTGCCGCGTGAAATTTTCCTCCCAAGGAAATGTGCCCCGGCAGATTCCAGAAGCAGCCAGTTGGCAAGGATCACCCCGATGGAGAGTTCGTTGCCCTGAAAGGCCATCAGCAGCTCACGCAACAGTACGATCTCTGCGACAAAGCCGCTGAACCCCATGATGATGACCGCCAGGGTGATCTTTTTATGCATAGATGTGTGGTTTAATGTTCCTTACTGACCAGGGGAGCGTGTGACAAAGTCAGCCCCCGTTATCCGGCCGGTTACGAGCCGTTTTTTGATGATCAGGGGGATGCATGATATGGACATCCGGGTCAAACCGCCTGCATCCTCCGGCAAAGGCCTCATCACGCCCAGAGGCCGTAAATCTCATGCCCGCATGACTTGCATCGGCCGTTTTCCATGTTCTTGCTTTCCACATAAAAATGGGTGCGGTGGATCAGCCGTTCCTGACAGCCCGGGCAAAATGTGGAATTGTATCTGTGACCGGGCACATTCCCGATGTACACATATTCCAGGCCTGCATCCCGGGCGATCTCAGCACATTTTTCCAGAGTGTCCACAGGGGTCGACGGCAGGTTGGTGAGCTGATAGGTGGGGGAGAACCTGTTGAAGTGAACCGGTATCTCTGTACCCAGTTCATCTCCGACCCAGGCAGCCATCTCACCGATCTCCGCGGGGTCGTCGTTCAGTGTGGGGATGACAAGGTACACAATCTCCAGGTGCTTGCCTTCTTCCCGGATCACCTTCAGGGTTTCGAGCACCGGATCCAGCCTGGCGGATGAAACCTGGCGGTAAAAATCATCGGTGAATGCCTTGAGGTCAACGGTCACCCCGTCCATGTGGCGCAGGAGTTCCCTGAGGGGTTCCTCGCGCATATAGCCGTTGGTATGGAACAGGGTATTCAGGCCTTCCCGTTGGGCATGACGGGAAATGTCGTACATGTATTCGTAAAAAATGGCCGGTTCGTTGATGCTGTGAGAAATCGACCGGGTGCCCCTGCTTTTGGCCATCCTGACAATTTCCTGGGGGGAGTAATCGCGAGGGGTGATCTCGTCCGGTCCGCGTTGCGAAGTTTGCCAGTTGTGACAGTGCCTGCACCTGAAATTGCATGAAGCGGTAAAAACACACAGGTTGTGGTGGCCCGGAAACATATGGTGCATCGGCTCTTTTTCGATGGGATCAATCTGCAATCCGGCCACACTGCCGTAAACCAGGCTGTACAGCCGCCCTCTTGTGTTTTCTCTTACCCGGCAAAACCCCCTTTCTCCGTTGGAGATTGTACACCGGTGATGGCAAAGGTCGCAGCGCACCCTGTTCCCTTCAAGGGCGGTGTAATACCTTGCCTCGGTATTCATGCGGCCGGATGACGGGGTTTCCCGCAGGGAGCCGGGGTCCCCCGGGGAGGTTGGTTCCGGCCCTGCCATTGGATGTGCGGCAGCCGTCCCGTTCAGCAGATGACTGACTCCTCTGAGTGGCAGGCATCCCAGGCAGGCCAGTGCAAGGCTTCCTGTAATGGCTTTTCTGATGAAATCCCTTCTGTTTGTGTGATGGCTCATGGGATGAAAAATTTGGTTGAATTTTCAGGGGCTTATTGCCAGACACCGTTTACTGCATATCTGCAATATGAACACTTGCCATCCTGGACCTTGTTGCTCAGAATGGCAAAGCCCGATCTTCGGATCAGCTGTTCGCTGCATTGCGGACAATAGGTGTTGTTGCGGTCGTGGCCAGGCACATTGCCAAGGTAAATATATTCCAGCCCGCACTCAAAGCCTGTCTCAGCGGCCTTCTCCAATGTGTCGATCGGGGTGGAGGGCAGGTCGGTCAGCCGGTAGGAGGGGGAGAACCTGCTGAAATGCACGGGCACCTGACTGCCCAGGGTTCCCGCGATCCAGGTGCACATCTCACGGATCTGATCCATGTCATCGTTGAGGGTGGGCACCACCAGGTTGACGATCTCAAAATATTTTTCTTCCTCTTTCAGAACCTGCAGGGTTTGCTTCACGGGCTGCAGGCTGCCGGAAGCCACACTGGCATAAAAGGAATCATCAAAGGCTTTCAGGTCAATTTTAACGGCATCCAGCTGCTGAACCAGCTTGCGAAGGGGTTCGGGGTTGATGTAGCCGTTAGACACCATGCTGGTTTTGATTCCCTGCTCCCTGGCCAGGACGGAGATGTCGTACATGTATTCGTAAAAGATGGTGGGTTCGGTGTAGGTAAAGGAAATGGAGTCCATCCCACGGCGCAGGGCTTCGCCCACGATCTGTTCCGGATCCATGTCATACTCACGGACCTGCCCGGGCTCTGACTGGGAGATTTGCCAGTTGTGACAGTAGGTGCACCTGAAATTGCATCCCACCGTAGCGATGCAGAGTCTTTGATGCCCCGGGATAAAGTGATAAAGGGGCGCTTTTTCGATGGGGCCTGTATTGACTGAGCACGGGCTGCCATAAACCATGCTGTAAAGTGTTCCGCCGAGGTTTTTCCTTACGCGGCAAAAGCCGGTTTCCCCTTCACGAAGCTTGCAAAGATGGGGGCATAGTTCGCAGCGAACGTTATTGCCGGTAAGGTTCCGGTAAAACATGGCCTCTTTGGCAGGGCTGAGGGTGCCGGCCAGGGCAGTGGTTAGCGGGCCGGAGAAAAACAGTCCGCCCAGTGCCGCCATGGCAGCACTTCCGGAAAGGGCTTTTTTCAAAAATGCACGTCGACAATGGTTTTCCATCGGTTTTCGTGTTTGCCGGAGGACGTTCCCGGCTTTCCATCCGGATTACCGGTGATGCAACAGCTGCGGACCGGTTTTCCTGTGCAGGGCCGGCCAGGCAACCTCCTGATCACCGGGCCACCCTCCTAACAAAAATAATGAAAACAGGGGAGAGTTAAAACAGCTTTCCATCTTCCACCACGAACTCCAGCGTTTCGCCATCGTAGCGATAATGGCAGGCGGATGCATCCAGTATGATTTCTCCGTTTTGGCGGGGCCGGAAAACCACCTGGCCGGTGTCAAAACGAAAAAGATAAATGTCACCTTCTTTTTCAATGATCAGGTTTTCCCCGATTGCCTCATGGTTTTTCTCCAGTTCACGGCTGTAATGGAAGCGGGAAATGTTCAGCCAGCCTATTTTACGTACCTGGCTGTTTTCAAGGAAGTAAAGGTGCCCCCCGATGCCTCCGTCTCCGTCAGATGCATCCGTTACAATGATCAGGGGAGAGGTACGTACAGGGGTGTGGGAGTCCTTGTCCAGCTCATGGGAAGGGAGAAAGCCGGCGTTGGTATGCCTGAACACGTCAGCCTGCAGGCTCAATGCATTGGGGTAGGCGGGTGATGCATAAAGGAATTCGTTTTGCTGGTTCAGGACAAAAAAGCGCAGGCCGGGATCTGATGGTGCGTCCTGATCTTCTGCCGGTGCGTCCTGATCTGCTGCTGGTGCGTCCTGATCTGCCGCTTTGCCGGGGTCATGGTATTTCCCTCCCACAAAATAGTAATCGGAAAAAGGCTCATCCATGCGAAACCACAGTTCTATTTTGTCATAATCAAGTTCCTGAAGTTCCGGTAGTTCATACGGGTCAGTTTTATGTTTTCCTTCTTCCGGGGTTTGGAAAATGTCCTGTTCCAAGCCCTTCAGAATTGCTTCTGCAGTATCTTCCGGGATTTGACGGGGATATGCTTCCAGGATGGTATCGCTGAGGGCGGCTGTGAGGCTTGTGTCTGCAGGGGCAAAACGGGCCCGGATGGTCAGGTCTCCGTCTACAACAATGGTGTGGAGGGAATCTTCAGATGCTTCAGTTCCCCATCCTTCCCAGCGTGCAAACCGGTAACCGGGGTCGGGAACTGCCCTGAGGGTGATGGTGTCTCCGGCGGGGTAGGAGCCTTGTCCATTTACCCGGCCGTTTTGGGCAAGGGCCATAATGTGGTGACCGTGGCCATCGAAGATGGTCCAGCGGTTGCGCTCTTTAAGGTTTCTCCTGGCCGAAAAAGCTGCTTCGGAAGCATACATGCTCTCTCCGGCGTGGAAGGTTACATTGATTCTCACTGGCAGGGTGGTCCAGCCGGTGAGCAGGTTGTCGTAGTTTTCTTCGGAGAGACCTCCACCCCTGAACATATCTTCCATGTGGCGAACCTGGCTGATATCCCATTGCCCCAATGGCTGATCGAAAGATCCGGCGTTGCGGAACATGGCGGCCATGCTGGACACATTGCTGACGTTCCAGTTGCCCAGTGGCTGGTTGAAAGATCCGGCCCCGGCAAACATTTCCTGCATGTCGGTGACCCGGCCCGTTTCCCAGGAGCCGATGTATTGGTTAAACTGCTGAGCGTTCCGGAACATGGCCGTCATGCTGGTTACATTGCTGACGTTCCAGTTGTTCAGCGGCTGGTTGAATGATCTTGCCCCGCTGAACATGCCGGTCATGTTGGTCACATTTCCGGTATTCCAGTTTTCAATGTTCAGGTTGAATTGCTCAGCACCGGCAAACAGCCACGACAGGTCGGTGACGGAGGCAGGCAGTGAGTCGGGCAGGCTCACAAGCAGGGAAGCCTGGTTAAACGCTCCGGAAAGGCTTTCCATCCCCAGGCTGCCAAAGCTTTCGACTCTTCTGAGTTTTTCCACGTTCGGGTAAGGGTTCTCTCCCGTCCCGAAATGGCTGAGTGAGCCGTTGATGCGTACGGTGAAACGGCCACCCTCTTCGTAGGTGTGGTGCATCAGCCCCGGTTCGGTGACATGCTCCACATGCCCGTCTCCCCAGTCAATTGTCACATTGGTCTTTCCCTTCAGTGGCAGCGTGATGGTGGTGCCCTCCCCGTAACTGGTGTTGAATACCAGGATCATGGGGTCACCGTCTTGCTTTGCCTGGCCGCAGGAGACAAACAGTGCCAGCAGGATGGCGTGCAGGGCTGTGATGACGGTTTTGTGGTTCATGCCTCAGGGATTGGGTGCTTTTATCAAAAATAACAAAACAATTGCAATCTTTCGGATGGCTACAGATGCGGGGCAAAAAACTTCCCGATAAAAAAACTGCCATCTGCAAAATGCAAATGGCAGTTTCATGGTGTGTGCAGTGCTGCGGAAAACCTATCTTTCAATTTCAAAGGAAATTTTGGCGTTTACCGCATAGGAGACGATCTCATTGTTCTCCACGTTCGCATTCATGTGTTTGACGTAAATGGATTTGATGTTTTTCAGGGTTTTGGAAGCTTCGGCCACTGCATTTTGTGTGGCTTCGGTAAATCCTTTGTCTGATACACCAATCACTTCAACAACTTTGACTAGCATGATGAATCCTCCTTTTTTTGTGAAACAATTTCTCCCTTTCGGGTAAAAGAACCATGCCATTAATCCGGCCGGTGAGGCTCTGTTGCTGCGGCAGGCCCCATGAATTGCGGCAGGCCCCATGAATGCCGAAACAGGCAATGTCCGGTTGTTTTTTGCGGATAATCTGATCATGAAAGATGACTGCCTGAAATGAGTATTTATTCCACACTCTGTGCAAATTCATTCCGGTTAAAATTTTGCAACAACTTTGTGTTCAATAAATTAATCGGGAAATATTGCATTGGGAGCGGGGCAAACTGCAGGGGCCGTAAAGAATTAGCTGCGGGAGAGCTTGCGCATCCTGGATAGGATAAACAGCATGTTGACAACGATTACCCCCATCACCACGTAGTGGATCTGGTTGAAGCTTGCTCCCCTGTCGAGAAAAAAGCTGTAAACCACCGGCCCCAGTGCTGTGCTGACCACCATCACAAAGGTAAACAGGCTGCGGACCGTGCCCAGGCTGCGGGTGCCGAAAGTTTCCGCATAGAGGGAAGAGGTAACGGGAGAATTCATGCCGCCGGTAAAG
>PWIY01000054.1 GCA_003560215.1 Bacteroidales bacterium
CGCATCCGCTCATCATACCAAAACCGGAAGCCGGACAAATCAACACTCAGGTCTTCGGTTGACCCGTCATGGGGAAATGAAACCTCTGCCCACCGGTCTGGAACAGCCGTTATGTCCACATCCTCAAAGAAATGACGATAAACCTCTTTCCCTTCCGCATCATGAATCTTCATCAGGAATGACGCCCTGTCGGGAATCAGGATCCGGGCAAGGGAAAAGTCGCGGTAGGTGACGTCCCCGGTTACGTAAATACTGTCGGGTGTCAGGATCACACGGTGGCGATCTCCGGCAATGGGAGAAAGATCTGCATGAAGCCGGCCACGGAATGAATAATTCGTATGCACCCGGAGTTTGCCGGATCCACTGGCAACGGTTTGCAATATATCATTGACCAGCCTGCCCTGACTGTCAGGGTAGGGATCAAAGGAAAAGGTCGTTGAAAAATCAGGATCTTCCGCAGTTTCACCGGCACTGATGTATCCTCCGGCCAGCAGAAGAAAAACAATTGTCGCAAACATCCGCAATGTGGTCATAATGATTCCGGCAGGTCCATGGTTAACCCCGGCAAAGGTAGCATTTTCTTTCGTTGTCAGCCATTCCTGCCACCTGCAATTTTCACAACAGAATTGCAATTAAATGTATCTTTGTATGGAAGTGTTCACTTAAAATGATCTGTATGCTGATTAAAATACATCCTGAAACCCCTTCGCTCCGACTGGTAAGAAAAGCCGCCGATTGCCTCAGAGAAGGAGGCGTGATCATTTATCCCACTGATACCGTGTATGCCCTGGGATGCGATATCAACCAGCCGAAAGCCGTCCAGAGGGTTGCACAGATTAAGGGGATTAAAGCCGAAAAGGCCAATTTCTCTCTGATCTGTTATGATCTGAGCCATATCTCGGATCTGACGAAACCATTTTCCACCAGTGTGTATAAGGCAATGAAGAAGGGTCTTCCGGGGCCGTTTACCTTCATCCTGAATGCCAACAACAATGTACCCAGGCTTTTCCAGAGCCGTAAAAAAACCATCGGCATAAGGGTGCCTGACAATAAGATCATCCGGGAAATTGTAAACGAACTGGGCAATCCCATCATTTCCACTTCAGTGTATGATGACGATGAAATCCTTGAATATACCACCGATCCCGAACTCATTCATGAAAGATATCAGCAGCAGGTTGATATGGTAATACATGGAGGGAACGGTGACAATGAAGCCTCAACGGTAATAGATTGCACGGGAGATGAAATGGAGGTCATTCGTCAGGGGAAAGGCAACCTGGATGATTTATTGTAAACAGACAAAAACCCGCAGATGAGCAGCAGAATGGATTCAATATTCCGGGGATCCTCAACGGCAAGCGATCCGTTTTTTCTCATGGCCGGCCCCTGTGTGCTGGAGAATGAAGAAATGGGTTTTCAAATCGCAGAACAGATACACAGTATCACCCACAACCTGGGAATTCCCTTTATTTTTAAGGCGTCCTACAAGAAAGCCAACCGTACCCGGATGGATAGTTTTACGGGGATTGGAGATACGAAGGCCCTTGAAGTTCTGGGAGCGATCGGTGCAAAATTTAACATTCCGGTTGTTACAGATATCCATTCCGAAGATGAAGCCCGGCTGGCTGCAAAATACGTGGATGTACTGCAAATTCCGGCATTTCTTTGCAGGCAAACAGAATTGCTGATTGCCGCCGGAAACACAGGCAAGGTGATCAACATCAAAAAAGGGCAGTTTCTTGCTCCCTCCTCCATGAAATTTGCGGCCGAAAAAATCCGTCATACAGGCAATGATCAAATTATCCTGACCGAAAGGGGAACCACTTTTGGTTACGGCGATCTGGTGGTGGATTTTCGGGGCATCCCGATCATGCAGGCCTTTGACTTACCTGTTGTCCTGGATGTGACACATTCCCTTCAACAGCCTAACCAGGGGAGTGGGGTCAGTGGCGGACTTCCCCACATGATCGAAACCATGGCCAGGGCAGGCATCGCTGCAGGTGCCGATGGCCTTTTTATTGAAACCCATCCTGAACCGGCTAAGGCCCTTTCAGACGGTGCTAACATGTTACCGCTGGATCAGCTTGAGGGTTTACTCAAAAAGCTTTTGAGGATCAGGGAAGCCATGCATTAACCGGCAAGGAAACCAATTCGGGGGAAAACCCGCTTCGGGAAAACCTACACGGGAACATCTTCTTTGTCAAAGTTCAAAGATTCAAGCTTCTTCCTGTACCGGTCCCGGATATGAACAAATGGGTCTGTGTAATCCTCCGGCAAGGGATCCCCACTGGGGAATTCCAGGCGCAAATGATCTACCTGCTGCCCGTTTTTCCAGAACCGGAAACAGACATGAGGTCCTGTGGCCAGTCCGGTACTGCCCACATAGCCGATCACATCCCCCTGCTCCACCCTGGCGCCCGGACGGATTCCTGAAGCAAATCTTGACATGTGCAAATACTGGGTTTCGTATACCGAGTTATGACGGATCCTGACATAGTTGCCGTTGCCGCTGGTATAGCTTGCCCTTGTCACAGTGCCGTCACCCACTGCCAGAATGGGGGTTCCGTGGGGTGCTGCATAGTCCGTACCCAGATGCGGACGCCTGTCGCCATGAATGGGATGCAGTCTGCTTTGTGAATAACGGGAACTGATGCGACCATATTCCAGGGGCGCCCGCAAAAAAACCTTTTGCAGGCTATTGCCGTCTCCGTCAAAATAACCGTCAATGGTATCGGCAGCAAAATGGAAGCCCTCTATTTCTCTGCCCCGGTGCACAAAGAAAACAGCATCAATGCCGGACACTCCCACCGGGCGGTCACCCACATGGGCCTCCTCATACAGCACCTTGAAGCGGTCACCGGATTCAATTCTGTAAAAATCCACTGACCAGGCAAGGATACGGGCCATGTGGGCCACCAGTTCCTGGGGCAGGTTGTTTTCCACAATGGTATTCCATAAAGATGTACGGATTATGCCGGTGGCTTCCCTGGAGATGTTGGTAACCTC
>PWIY01000170.1 GCA_003560215.1 Bacteroidales bacterium
CAAGGACCGCTTGCCCTCAAAGCCATGCAGAAACTAACAAAAGAAAACGTGGAAGAAATGCCGTTTTTTACATTCAGGGAAATTTCTTTTGCGGGAGCGGAAAATGTAATTTTTTCAATAACGGGGTATACGGGTTCTGACGGATGTGAGATATATGTCCGCAACGAAGATGCCCTGAAAGTATATGAGGCTGTGCTGGAGGCAGGGGAAGAGTATGGGATTAAGCCCATCGGACTGGCAGCCAGGGATACTTTAAGGCTGGAAGCCGGGCTGTGCCTTTACGGTAACGATATTGACGACACCACCTCCCCCATTGAAGCAGGGCTTGGATGGGTGACCAAATTCACGAAGGACTTTGTAAACCGCGACAACCTTCAGAAACAGAAAGAAGAAGGCGTAAGCCGCCGGCTGGTCGGGTTTGAGCTCCTGGAAAAAGGAATTTCCAGGAAAGATTACCAGATTGTGGATGAGGACGGTCAACCCATCGGGAAGGTTACATCGGGTACGATGTCGCCCACCCTCAAAAAACCCATCGGTATGGGGTACGTGAACAAGCCGCACACCAAAGCCGGAACCATCATCTATATACAGATCCGTGGGAAAGCTTATAAAGCACAGGTGGTGAAGATTCCATTTTATAAAAAACCCTGATCAGGGCCACTGACTGAACCAATTGATCCCAATTCAAGGTATGATGTATTCTGAACAGGGAGACCATCAGGTTGAAGTATGCTTCTCCCCCATTTCATGGCCTTTATTTGAAAAAGAGAACGCTGTTGTCATTGTAACAGACGTTTTCAGGGCAACAACTGCAATTTGTGCGGCATTTGAAAATGGGGTCAGTGCCATTATTCCCGCAGAAACCGTCAGTGAAAGTGAATACTGGAAGAAAGAAGGGTATATTACCGCCGGTGAACGCAACGGGATTACACTTGAGTGTGCTGATTTCGGAAACTCTCCCTATAACTTCATGGACCCGGCGCTCCGCGGCAAGGTGATTTCAATGAACACAACCAACGGAACCAGGGCCATCCGCATGGCAGCGGAGAAAGAAAATGAAATACTGATCGGGGCGTTTTCCAACCTTTCGGCGGTATGCCGGTATGCGGTGAACCGCCAAAAAGACATTTTGATTCTCTGTGCCGGCTGGAAAGACAGGTTCAGCATGGAGGACGCATTGTTTGCAGGAGCTGCAGCCGGTGAAATAACTGCCCTTGGCAAGGGCAGTTATTATTCCGTATGCGATTCAGCCATTGCAAGCCATGAACTTTGGAAACTTGCCGAACCTGACCCGGTTCGGTTCATTGAGAAAGCCGCTCACAGACACCGCCTAAAGAAAATGGGTCTGGATGAGGTGATCCCTTACTGTCTTCGCCGGGATGTTACCCAAAAAGTCCCCCGGCTTCAGTCCGGACGTCTTGTGGTTGAAAACGCTTAGCCAAAGAACCGCCCGGACCGTCCGGTCCCCGATAATAACCTGTGACAGGATATCCCCGGCGTTTAATCTGCGGCGTGCATATATTTGTTGTGTGATAAACCGCAAAAATGCCCGTACGCATGATAAAGCCAGGCAGGGAGGTATTTACCGGCAGAACTATACATCCATGGTGTATGCTGATAATATGGATGTTTTTTTCCCCCGCTGAAGGAAAAGGTTTTGGATTTCATGCCCACCGGATTATAAACCGAATGGCTGTTTACACCTTACCTCCGGAGATGATTGGCCTCTATAAATCACACATTGAATTCCTGGCTGAACGATCCATTGACCCTGACAGACGGGCCCATGTGGTGGAAGGAGAAGCACCCAGGCATTATATTGACATAGACCATTTCGGAGAGCAACCCTTTCAGTCGATGCCCCGCGGCTGGAGTGAGGCAAGGGCAAAATACTCCCGGGATACCCTTATGGAATATGGTGTTCTTCCCTGGCATATTGATGAAATGGCAGAGCGCCTTACATTGGCGTTCCAAAACCGGGATCTTGATCAGATACTCATCAACTCCGCCCATCTTGGCCACTATATTGCAGATGCCTGCACCCCCTTGCACACTACCCTGCACTATAACGGCCGCACTCCCGCAGAACGCGGAATTCATGCTTTATGGGAAAGCCGGTTGCCTGAACTATACGCCCATGAATATGATTATCTGACAGGCCGTGCTGAGTATATTCCGGATCCACTGGGAAAGGCCTGGGAGCTGATAGAACAAAGTCATCATCACGTAACGAAAATTTACCAGGTGTATGACAGTTTGCACTCGGTGATTCCTGCAGACCAGATATACGTGGTTGAAATGCGTGGTCAGGCAACGGGGCAGCATTTTTCCCGCACATTTTCTGCTGCATTTCACCGGGGGCTGGAAGGCATGGTTGAACAACAAATGCAGAAAGCGGTTAAAACAATCGGGGATTTTTGGTTCACTGCATGGGTTGATGCAGGGCAACCCAGGCTGGACGACCTCAGCAGGCAGTCAATCAGCCAGCGTTTGCTGCAGATGATCAATAACCAGGAGTCTGTCTGGGGAAATGAAAAGGAATCTGTTGAAAGATCGGTTCAATGAGTTGTTTTCGCATACGTTTGCGTGTTTTCTTTGGATTTTTATCCGTTCTGTTCTGAATAATTTTTAGTAATTTCACGTTCCTTTTTTACAAAGTTGAAACCCATAACTCAATGATTATGAGCGAAAAAAAGATTAAACAACCCGACTATATTTTTGAAACCGCATGGGAAGTATGCAACAAAACCGGCGGTATTCATACCATGATCAGTTCCAAAGCCCGGATCCTTGCAGAAAATTTGTATGATCAGTATATCGTTATCGGGCCTGATGTCTGGAAAGAAACCCATCGAAACCCCGAATTCGTTGAAGATCAATACCTTTTCCGGTCATGGAGGGAACATGCTGCCAGTCAGGGCCTGCATTTCAGGGTTGGTCGCTGGCAGGTGCCGGGCAATCCGGTGGCAATTCTGGTGGACTTTACCCCGCTTTTCGGTCAAAAAAATGAAATCTTCAAGGATTACTGGGATAAATTTGAACTGAATTCCCTGAGCGGCCAATGGGATTATACCGAGCCGGCATTGTTTGGTTATGCAGCCGGCCAGGTGATTGAAAGCTTTTATCACTATTACATGACTGCCGGCGATCATTTCATTGCACACTTTCATGAATGGTTAACCGGTACAGGAATATTGTACCTGAAAGACAGGGTGCCGCAGGCATCTGCCGTTTTCACCACCCATGCCACGATTCTGGGGCGCTCGATTGCCGGCAGCGGGCAGGATCTTTACAGCCTGGAAAATGAAATTGATCCGGAAGCCAAGGCTGCAAAAATGGGAGTTGCTTCAAAATTCAGCCTGGAGAAGATGGCAGCCCGCCATGCAGACATTTTCACGACAGTCAGTGATGCAACAGCCGGTGAATGTAAAAAATTGCTGGGAAGAGAACCGGACCTGATCACACCCAATGGATTCGACAAACAACTCCTCGATGCAGGGAAAGAAAATGCCGGCATCAGGGTTAAAAGCAGGCAGCGCTTGCTTTCTGTGGCAAAGGGTCTGCTGAATACGGATCTTCCCGAAGATTCTTTCCTCCTTTTACACAGCGGACGATATGAGTTTCACAACAAGGGCACTGATGTATTGATCGATGCCCTTGGTGAGCTAAACAAACAACCCGGCAAAAAACCGGTGGTTGCCTTTATTTTTGTTCCTTCAAGTCAGGGCGGACCTCTTCACAGTGTGACAAAAAGAGTTAAATCCCCTGATTATTCCAACCCTGTGGTCGGTGAGTACCTCACCCACAGGTTGACAGATCCCGATCATGACGCAATTATTCAGCGGCTGAAGCAGGCGGGGCTTGAGAACAAAGCTGAAGACAGGGTAAAAATTGTTTTCTCCCCTGCTTACCTGAACGGCAGCGATGGATTGTACAACATGCCATATTTTGATATACTATCCGGTTTTGACGTGGGTGTTTTTCCTTCTTATTATGAGCCCTGGGGCTACACCCCAATGGAAAGTATGGCCAGCCGGGTGCCGACAATTACCTCTTCTCTGTCAGGATTCGGCCAATGGCTCATGAAGCATCAGGAAGACTTTGAACAGGCCGTCCGGATCATCGGAAGAGATGACCGGAATGATGAGGAAGCAACCAATGAAATTGCCGGAATTATACGGCAATGGGCTGAGGAGGCCGAAAACAGCGAATTTACTGCAGAGGATCATGAAACCGATCCATTGAGCCACAAAAGCCTTTTACCGGGTCGCGCACGTGGCGCTGAAATCATCGGTGACCTGGTATGGGAGAACCAGTTTTCTGCCTACGAAAAAGCCTTTTCCGAAGCGATCGGGAAGTCGTTATTGCGTTATGAGCAGTTCAGGGATAAGAAACAGCCGGTCAAGGAGGTTAAGTTGCCGCCTGTTGAATCCATGCGTCCCAAATGGAAGAAGGTGACCGTGGAGATCAACGTCCCGGACGAGTTGAAAGAGCTGCCGGTATTGGCCAAAAACATATGGTGGACCTGGAATTATGAAGCCCTGGATCTTTTTGAAAGCATTGATCCGGATCTGTGGGAGAGTTGTGAGAAAAATCCCATTACACTGCTGGAAAACCTGGGGATGGAGCATTTTGAAAGTCTCCGGAAAAATGACAGTTTTCTTGGAAAATATAAAGAGGTGGTCAAAAAGTTCAATGACTACATGGAAGAAGGGCGAAATAAAAAAACAAAGCAGATTGCCTATTTTTCTATGGAATATGGCCTGCATGAGACCATAAAGATCTATTCAGGCGGTCTTGGTGTACTGGCCGGTGATTACCTGAAGCAGGCCAGCGATGACAATGTGGATATGGTTGGTGTCGGATTGCTTTACAGGTATGGATATTTTACACAAAGCCTCTCCGTGCACGGAGAGCAGGTGGACACCTACCATCCGCACAACTTCTCCAAGATGTCTGCCACACCTGTCCGCGACAAAAACGGTGAGCGGATTAAGATCAGCATCGCTTTCCCGGGAAGAGTCCTCCATGCCAGGGTATACCGCGTTGATGTGGGGCGCATACCATTATATTTGCTGGATACCGACATATCTGAGAATGCCCCTGCAGACCGCTTTATTACCCACCAGTTGTACGGAGGTGATTGGGAAAACCGTTTCAAGCAGGAGTTTTTGCTTGGAATAGGCGGGATCCGGCTTCTTGATGCGCTGGATCTGAACCCGGCGGTTTATCACTGCAATGAAGGGCATGCTGCTTTTACAGGACTTGAGAGGTTGAGAAAGTATGTACAGGAAGAGGGCATCGGATTTCATGAAGCCATCGAAGTTGTTCGTGCCAGCAGCCTGTTTACAACCCATACACCGGTACCCGCTGGCCATGATTTTTTCAGCGAGGACATGCTCCGGACCTATATGCCGCACTATGCAGACCGTTTGGGCGTCAGCTGGGAAGAGTTCATTGGCCTTGGCAAAACCAATCCGGAAAACCCGGACGAAGATTATTCCATGAGTGTTCTGGCCACCAAATTGTCAAGGGAAGTAAATGGTGTGAGTAAAATACATGGTGAGGTTTCAAGAAAGATGTTCAAAGACCTTTATCCCGGCTACTTCCCTGAAGAACTTCACATCGGGCATGTGACCAATGGTGTGCATTATGGAACCTGGACCGCCAGTGAATGGCAGGAGCTTTATAAGAAAACGTTTGGGGAGGATTTTCTCCGGAATGTGGCTGACCCGGTCAACTGGGCCAGGATTTATGAAGTGCCGGATAAGGATATCTGGAAAATCCGGAACAATCGAAGAAAAAGCCTGCTTGAATATATCAAACAAAGGTTGCTGAACAACTTGTCGCGCAGGCAGGAAACCCCAAGGCGGATTTACCAGGTTATGGAAGCCATCAATCCGGATACCCTGACAATTGGGTTTGCCAGGCGCTTTGCCACTTATAAGCGGGCGCATCTGCTGTTCAATGACCTCGACAGGTTGTCCAAAATCGTTAACAATCCCGATATGCCTGTTCAGTTCATTTATGCCGGGAAGGCCCATCCGGCAGACAAGGCTGGTCAGGAACTGATCAAACACATTCTTGATATCAGCAAGCGTAAAGAGTTTCATGGAAAAATTCTTTTCCTGGAAGATTATGATATGGAGCTGGGACGTGAACTTGTGAAAGGTGTTGATATCTGGCTAAACACCCCCACCCGGCCGCAGGAAGCCTCCGGAACAAGCGGACAGAAAGCAGCATTGAACGGAGTAATGAATTTTAGTGTACTTGACGGCTGGTGGGCCGAAGGTTATCAGGAAGAGACCGGATGGATGCAGAAGCAGGAGAAGACCTTCGAGAACCAGGAGTTTCAGAATGAACTTGATGCGGAAACAATTTACAATACCCTGGAAACGGAGATCGCACCCATGTATTACAAGCGCGACTCTGACGGAATTCCCAAAGAATGGATACGATGGATAAAGAATTGCATCGCAAGGGTGGCCCCGCACTTTACGAACAAGCGGATGCTGGATGATTATTTTGCTCTTTTCTATAATAAACTGTTTGAAGGAGCAGCGGAGATCCATGCAAATAATTACGCCAAAGCCAGAGAACTTGTACACTGGAAACACCGCGTACTGAACGGCTGGGATGGTGTGGAAGTGATCAGCAAAAAACTCATGAGCAACTCCGGTAAAACATTGCTTCTGGGGCAACCTTTTGTTGCAGAACTGACCCTTGATCTGAAAAACCTGAATGAGTCAGATTTCGGGGTTGAGGTCGTTTTTGTAAGGAAATCTGTGGAAGGCAGCAGAGAGATCATATCAGTCTATGAAATGGAACCTGGTCAGGCAAAAGGCAATCAGGTCACCTACAAATGCGAAGTTGCTGCAAAACATACCGGCGAATTTAACTACGCTTTCCGGATGTTTCCCAAACACCAGTCACTGGCTCATCGTCAGGACTTCAACCTGATCAGGTGGATCTGATAGGTTAATTTGCGAGAAGTTTGTAATTTTATAATCCGGCTGGGTTCTTATCCGGCCGGATTATTTATTGGACTTGAAAAAAGATTACTCATCAAAATAACAACTCATTATTATGAAATTACTTGAAAATAAAACAGCTTTGATTACCGGAGGTTCCCGGGGTATCGGACGTGCCATTGCCCTGGAAATGGCACGTCAGGGGGCCAATGTGGCTTTTTCAGATCTCAGATATGATGAAATTGCACAGAAAACCGAAAAAGAACTCAAGGATCTGGGTGTGAAGGCAAAGGCCTATGCTTCCGATGCAAGCAGTTTTTCAGATGGTGAAAACCTTGTCAATGATGTGATTGCTGAGTTTGGCAGCATTGACATTCTTGTAAACAATGCCGGTATAACCAGGGATACCCTGATGATGCGAATGACAGAAGATATGTGGGACGATGTAATCCGTATCAATCTCAAATCTGCCTTCAACCTTACCAAGGCGGTGCAAAAATATATGCTGAAACAACGTCAGGGCAGCATCATCAATATGAGCTCAATTGTAGGCCTCGGCGGAAATGCAGGTCAGGCCAATTATGCAGCATCCAAGGCCGGGATGATTGCCTTTACCAAATCAGTTGCCCAAGAGATCGGTGCCAGAAACATCAGGGTAAATGCCATTGCACCGGGTTTCATTGAAACGGAAATGACCGGTCAGCTCTCAGAAGATGTGAAAAAGGAATGGGCTCAGAAAATTCCGCTCAAGCGTGCAGGTAAACCGGAAGACGTGGCCAACATGGCTGTTTTCCTTGCATCTGAAATGTCTGCTTATGTAACAGGTCAGGTATTTACGGTTTGTGGCGGCATGAACAAGTAAAACAAACTGCTTCCATGCACTGTAAGCAATTGCATATCCTTCAGTTTAAGAATCTGGAGGAAATGAGGGTTGAATTCTCATCCAAGTTTAATTGTTTTGCCGGTCACAACGGGGCCGGCAAAACAAATATTCTGGATGCCATTTTTTACCTTTCCTTTTGCAAGAGTTTCGCAAACCCCATCGATTCGCAGAATGTCTGTTTCAATAAAGACTTTTTTGTCATCCAGGGAGAGTACCAGCTCAACGATCAGACAGATGCAATCTATTGCGGACTGAAGCGCGGTCAGCGTAAAGTGTTCAAACGGAATAAAAAGGAATATGACCGTTTGTCAGATCATATCGGGCAATACCCCCTTGTTTTACTGAGTCCTGCCGACACCCAGCTGATTCTTGGCGGCAGTGAGGACAGAAGGAGATTTGTTGACGGAGTGATTTCCCAGTACAACAAAGAATATCTTCAACGTCTGATCAGTTACAATAAAGCTTTGCAACAAAGAAATGCCCTGCTGAAGTCTTTTGCGGAACACCGCAATTATGATCCTGCAAGCCTTGACATATGGGACGAACAGCTGATTTTACACGGGGAATACATTTTCACTGAGCGAAAAGATTTTTTTGACAGTTTTTTGCCGGTATTTCGTGAATATTACCAGTTTCTGTCAGCAGGCAAAGAGGATACATCGATTATCTACAATTCAAGTCTGCTGCAAACCAACTTCAGGGATGACCTGCTGCAGTCAAGAAATAAAGATTGTGTCGTACAGTATACAACCACAGGAATTCATAAAGATGACCTTACTTTTCTGATTCATGACCAGCCTGCCAAAAAATTCGGCAGCCAGGGACAGCAGAAATCCTTTATCATTGCCCTGAAGCTGGCCCAGTTTGCCTTTACCAGAAAAATCAAGAACTTTCATCCCATTCTGTTATTCGATGATATTTTTGACAAACTGGACGAAAGCAGAGTCAGGCAGTTAATGGAACTGGTCAGCAGGGAGGATTTCGGTCAGGTATTTGTGACGGATACCCATCCTGATCGCCTGGAAAAGCTTTTTCGTGACCTCCCTTCCGAGTGTAAATTGTTTGAAATGGACAATGGGGGAATCTCCTCAGAAAAAATGCTGAACGGATCATAAAGAAGGAATGATGAGCAGAACAAATGAACGTACGCTGGGTGAAATCATCCGCCAGGTTCTCAAAGAGCACCGCCTTGAGGGCAAGATCATGGAAGCGAAGGTGGCATCAGCCTGGTCAGCGGTCATGGGCCCCAACATCGCCCGGTACACCACTTCAGTTCATTTAAACGGGGCAACACTGAGGGTTTGCCTCCGTTCATCGGTATTGCGGAGCGAGTTAAGTATGGGAAAGGAAAGAATTGTCTCCATGCTCAACAGGGAGCTTGGAGGTGAAGTGGTACAGGAGATTATTTTCAGCTAGGCTGGTGATCTGTTAATTCAACATCCAGTCGTCCTTTTCTGATGTCTTTTACCCTGGCCTGAAGGGTTCTGAACCTTCCGTACCGCAATAGCGTTTCCCTGTCGAGGTGCAGCCTCACATCCTCTCCGAAGCAGTCCTGAAGGATCATAACCGGCTGCTTGCTGCCATCTGTAAAAACGAGTTCCTCCAGACGGTCCAGCGGAAATTCATACACCTTTCCCCTTTTATAGCATGGGTGCTCAGGCTCAAGGAAGAAATATCCTTCGGTGCCGAATTTGTCCACGCGGCATGGCACTTTCTGCCCTTTTTTCAGGCCATAGCGGGCAAAATGTTTCTTTTTCAGCAAATGTTTTCCTCCGAAGGGATCCCGGACAATATAATAAGCCTGCCCGTCATCGGGATGTGATCCTTCGCCCTCCACGGTAAAATCATAGGTTCTTCCGGGTTGCAATGTCGCAGGCCGGGAAGCCTCATCCCCGGGGACCAGAAAAAGCTGTCCCTTTTTGATGCGCTTAAGCAGGCAGGGCAATTGCGCGGGCGGGTTTTCCCATCTTGCTTTTTGGTAGGTACGCACCTTCCATTGCTTGTTGAAGAGGTCCCCGACAATCAGAAAAAATTCATCTTCTCCCAGTATATTGACCCGATGGCCTTTGGAGACCACATCAAATGAATATACTTTCCCTTCCCTGTAATGCGGATGCATGGGTTCAAGAAACATTCTCCCGTTGCAATTGATCTTATCCACCCTGCACAGGATTTCCTTCCCGGGTTTCAGCCCGTATTCCTCATAATATGATCGTGGCAAAAGGGTTTTGTAACCGTTGGGGTCACGCATCACGAACCAGTCGTCACCGGGGCCGAGTGAAACCATTTTAACAACCTGAAAAGGATATACTTTGCCTTCTTCAAGACGCGCATTGGGAATCGGAACAGAGCGAATATCCATGAACGATCAGATAGAGGATGACTGTATCACATTACCGCCTTTGCGCTGAATCTCAGCCTTCATCTTTTCAAAACCCTTTTGGTCGATGGGTCGGGTTGCATCTTCTATCAGAAAAGTTTCAAACCCCTCTCCGATCGCATCAAGGGTCGTAAAGGCAACACAAACGTCGGCAGCCAGACCGCATATATAGACTTGCTGTACACCTTTTCCGCGCAAGTAGTCTGCCAGACCGGTGGTTTTTTTCTTGCCATTGTCAAAAAAACCACTGTAACTGTCTATTAACGGATCCAGTCCTTTCCGGAAAATGGCTTCAACCGAATTCATGCAAAGATCTTCGGCAAATGCAGCACCTTCAGTGCCCCGGACGCAATGATCGGGCCAAAGGATTTGCTCAAGTCCTTCCAGTGTGGTTTTGTCAAATGGTTTTTTCCCTTCATGAACAGAAGCAAAGCTTCCATGACCGGCCGGGTGCCAGTCCTGGGTGGCTGCCACAAGGGGAAATTTTTTCTGCATTTGGTTTACCAGGGGGATGATATGATCACCTTCAGGAACTTCCAGGGCTCCCCCGGGGAGAAAGTCATTCTGAATGTCGACAATGATCAATGCTTTCATAATCAAAGATATTGTTGATGGGTTTTCACAATTTCATCGCGCAGTTGCTGTATTTTTTCGGAAATCCCGACCTTATAGATATGGGGGAAATCAAACCGTTTATGTTCATCCGGAAGAAGGCTCATCCTTGCAGCCACCCTGTCTTTGATTTCCTGAAGCGAGGACAGCTGCCCTTCAGTTTTTCCATCAGCAAAATGCGACACGAACAATTCTTCGCAGGACATGCCAGACAGGTCGAGTGATTTTTCCTTGTGGACAGGATGAACCATCCTTGCGGGCACCTCCCCTTCCAGGGCAATGCAATCCGCATAAAAGCACCCTTCCTGATCCTTAAAGCGAAGCACTCTTTTTATCCCGGGAAGTGTGGTTTTCTGCACATTTTCAGAGATTTTCAATCGTGCTTCTCCCTTTGACCAGGCCAGCTTATAAACCCCGTCAATGGCGCCGTCAGGCTTACCAATGATCATGCTGGTTCCCACCCCGAATATGTCAATGGGTGCACCCTGATCGAGTAAGCTTTTGATCACATGCTCATCAAGTTGATTGGACACGATGATCTTCACATACTCCATCCCTTCCCTGTCAAGCATTTCCCTTGATTTTTTTGACAGATACGCGAGGTCTCCGCTGTCAAGCCGTATTCCTACCAGCCGCTTTCCCTCTTTTTCCATTGCACGGGCTACCTTTATGGCATTGGGCACACCACTCTTCAGGGTATTGTATGTATCAACCAGCAATACACAGTTGTCGGGAAAGGCCCTGGCATATTCCTCAAATGCTTCCAGTTCCTGATCACAACTTTCAATAAATGAATGGGCCATTGTTCCTGCGGGCTCACTGTGGTAAAGCTTGGCAGCAAGTACGTTGGAAGTATTGTCAAAACCTCCGATAATGGCAGCCCGGGCGCCCTGAAGCCCTCCCAGGCCCTGTGCCCTTCGAAGTCCGAAATCGGAAAGCAGGCGGTCGCCTGCTGAATGACGGATCCGGCTCGCTTTGGTGGCTACCAGTGATTGAAAATTCAAAAAATTCAACA
>PWIY01000386.1 GCA_003560215.1 Bacteroidales bacterium
ACAGTACTCATTTCGGTCATTGTGGCACTCGGCGGATTCCTGATGGGATTCGACAGCGCAGTGATATCCGGGGCCACCCCTTTCTACAGGGAAACCTTCGGCCTGAGAACAGGTTCCATGCTGATCGGGTTTTCCGTCAGTTCCCTGATTCTCGGCGCCATCATTGGCAACATCAGTGCAGGGCGCATCGCCGATCATTTCGGAAGGCGAAAGGCCCTGATGCTGACTGCTGTCCTCTTCGCCGCAAGTGCCATCAGCACTGCCCTTGCCATGAATATTACCACCTTTCTGATCGCCAGAGTTGTGGGCGGACTGGGGGTTGGGATCGCCATACTGGTGGCTCCCATGTACATTGCCGAGATCTCTCCCCGCAAATTGCGCGGAACCCTCGTAACGATCAATCAGCTCAATATCGTACTTGGAATCTCCATTGCTTATTTCTCCAATTACTATTTTCAGCAAACCATCGCCGATGCAGACCTTAAGTGGCGTGTCATGCTGGGAGTGGAAGCGGTACCTGCCATCATATACCTTGCACTTCTCTTTGTTGTGCCCCGAAGCCCCCGTTGGCTCATGCAAAAAGGCTACAATGAAGAAGCCCTGCAGGTTCTGAAAAAAGTCAATGGCGAAGACGGGGCAAAGATCGTTTACAACGAGATTGATCATAGCCTTCAGGAAGAGATCAATAAAGACAGGGCAAGGTGGTCGGATGTGTTTTCATCCAAAATGAAAGTGGTGCTGATTATTGGATTCGGTATTGCATTCTTTCAGCAGATTACCGGGATCAATGCCATCTTTTATTACGCCCCGATGATCTTTGAGATGGCCGGAGGCGGTAAAGATGCAGCTTTCATGCAGGCCGCCATACTCGGCGTAACCAATGTGGTTATGACGGTGGTTGCCATGTTTGTCATTGATAAACTCGGCAGAAAACCTCTGCTATATATCGGTGCAACCGGAATATGTATTTCCATGCTGATTGTATCTGTTTCATTTTTCAATGCCAAATACACCATTGACGAAAGATCAATGGAAGCCCTGGTGGAGGAAGTTACAGAGATGGAGCCCCTTCCTGTACACCTTGAAAACATTCATAAGCTTGATGAGCTTATTGATGAACCCTTTGAGAATGAAACCGCGTTTTTCAGCCTGGTCAATGAAAAAGTCGGGCAGGACACCTATAATTTGTTCAAGGAAATCATTTTAAAGCACTCCATCAGCATCAACTCCTTGTGGGTGCTGATCGGGTTGCTGATGTTCGTAGCCTCTTTTGCCATTTCCATGGGGCCAGTGATGTGGACTTTACTTTCAGAAATATTCCCGAACAAATTAAGGGGACTGGCCATTTCGATCATGGGTTTCTGGAACTCAATTGTCAGCTTTTCTGTTGCGACAGTATTCCCTGTCCAGCTTGAGTATCTCGGCTCGGATAAAACCTACCTGATTTACGCCATATTCGGATTTCTCACCCTGCTCTTTGTCTGGCGGTTTGTTCCGGAGACCAAAGGAAAATCACTGGAAGAACTTGAAGAAACACTTATTAAATAAAAAAAGAATGAATACACTGAAAATTTATTCAATCATCTCACTGGCCATTCTGCTGTCTGCCTGTAACGCAGCAACAGATCAGGCCGAAGGTTATCTTTCAGAGGGGCCCTCCCATGTAGAATTGAGGGAAACCGACGGGAAGTATCGCCTTTACGTCAATGGCGAGGAGTTTTTTGTAAACGGGGCAGGTTGCGAGTTTGGCCCCTGCTACAATGTATCTGATTTCGGAGGCAACTCAATCAGAACCTGGCGGACTGACAACGGAATGCAAACAGGCATGGAGGTACTGGATGAAGCTTACGAAAACGGAATCATGGTAATGATGGGCCTCGATGTGGCCCGTGAACGCCATGGCTTTGATTACGATGATGAAGAAGCAGTAGCTGAACAACTGGAGAGGTTCCGTCAGGAAGTACTTGAGCTGAAAGATCACCCGGCCCTGCTTGGCTGGGGAATCGGAAATGAACTGAATCTTCGCTATACCAACAAAAGGGTCTGGGATGCGGTAAACGACATCGCACGCATGATCAAAGAAGTTGATGGCAATCACGTTACCACCACCATGCTGGCAGGTATCGGTAAAGATGAGGTTGACTATATCAGGGAAAACTGTCCTGACCTGGATTTTATTTCGGTTCAGTTTTACGGTGATGTGGTGAACCTGGAACAACGCCTTGACGAAGCCGGCTATGACGGTCCATACCTGATTACCGAATGGGGAGCTACCGGACACTGGGAAGTGGACCGGACAGAGTGGGATATTCCCATAGAACAAACATCCACCGAAAAAGCCGAAGCGATCAAATACCGTTATGAAAATGTCATCCTGGAAGACTCGGATAAATGCATGGGATCCTATGTGTTCCTGTGGGGGCAGAAACAGGAACGAACACCTTCGTGGTATGGCCTGTTTACCGAAGCCGGAGAAAAAACAGAGGCAATCAATGTGATGGAATACCTCTGGACAGGCGAATGGCCAGAAAACATGGCACCAGGGATGCATGAATTTACCATCGAAAACATGGGGGGCCGGTTTGACAATGTATACCTCGAAAAGAACGGGGAATATACAGCCATGTTCGAGGTAGAGCACGAGGAATACGAGACCCTTCGTGTACGCGCGGAGATTATGCCTGAGCCCCGTGAACTCAGCGACGGAGGTGATTATGAACCCAGACCCGAGTCCATTGAAGGTCTTATTCTTTCTGCGGATATGCAGGGAATCTCCTTCAGGGCACCCGAAAAAGAGGGGCCATACCGCATTTTTGTATACGTAACGGACAACCACAACCATGCAGCAACTGCCAATATTCCGTTTTACGTAAGATAATCAGAGTACAGTTTTTTAAGTCAGAGATTTGATTTGGGTAATCATATGAGGCGATCAGGATTAGTTGCGATTGGGTTTTTGATTATGTTGTTTGGTGGTTGCGGCCCGGCTGGCCCGGAGGTGTACG
>PWIY01000190.1 GCA_003560215.1 Bacteroidales bacterium
ATCAGAAAACACGTGTGGCTGCTGCGGTAATTTGCCGACGGAGTGATCACCAACTGCCGGTCTACCAAAACACACTATGAGCAAAAGGGCTGGTTTTCAAAAAACTTTGTGCACCTGCTCTACAACGGGGTCAACCCACCCGGGGCAACCAACGAATATGATTTTTCAGCCCGCTTTCCGGGAAAAAAGATAATTTTGTCGGTGGGTCGCCTGGCGCGTCAAAAAGGATTCTGCCACCTGATTGATGCCATGGCCCGGCTGCGCGGTCAGCACGACGACCTGCAGCTGGTGATCCTGGGCGAGGGAAAAATGAAGCGGCAGCTGAAGGCCCTGGCCCGGAAGAAAAAGGTGGCCGACCGGGTGCACTTCCAGGGTTTTGTGCAGGATGTGTCGCCCTATCTGGCAGGAGCCGACCTGTTTGTGCTTCCTTCGCTGTACGAAGGGATGCCCAATGCCGCCATGGAAGCGATGGCCCACGGCAAGCCGGTGGTGATCACCGGGGTAGATGGTGCCTCAGAGCTGGTGCCTGACCCGGGCAAGGGAAGGCTGGTGCCACCGAAAAACCCGGAGGCCATCTGTGAAGCCATCCGGACGTATCTGGAGAATCCGGAGCTTCGTGCCACCACGGGGCAGAACGCCCGGGAATATGTGCTGCAGCATTTTTCCGCCCGGCGGATGACCGAGGAGCTGCACCAACTGATCCTGGAAAAACATGAACTGAAAAACGGCCCGGATGCCGGGTAGCCTTAATAAATTGTTTACCGACCCACATGAACCCGCCCAAAACAACCCAGGTGCTGCATCCGTCCGGCAGGCTGTACGAGGCCTTCCGGGCCTTCAGCCGGTCGCATCCTGAGGCCTGCTGGTTCCAGACCGATGCCTTTTTCCGGCTGGCCATGGAGTGGCCGGAGGCCGAGCCGGTGCTGATGCTGGCCGTCAGGGAGGAAGGACTGCAGGATCCCGGGCTGCGGGGTTCAGGGTTGCGAAATTTCGGGCAACGGGGTACAGGAGTTGATTCCGCCGACATGGTGGCCGGATCCCTGCTGGGGGTGATCCTCCGCGAACCCCATCCCGCGAAAACCCTGCTGAAAGCCTTTGCGGGGCCTTACCGGAAACTGACAACGCGCACCCTGGTGTATGGCGGCCCCCTGCTGGCCGAAGGCACCCGGCTGCAAAGGGAGATGACCCTGAAGGTGCTGCTGCGCGCCCTGCAGGACGAGGCCAGAAGCCGAAGCCTGTTTACCCAGCTGCGCAATTTCCACGATCTATCTGACTACAAACCGCTTTTCCGCGATGCGGGCTTTGAATGGCATGACCACCTGAACCAGCTGGTGGATACCTCGTCTGAAGAGGCTCTGTGGAAGGGCCTGAGTGAAAGCCGGCGCCGGCAGGTGCAGAAAAGCCTGGACAACGGGGCGGAGGTGGTGCATGACCCATCCCCCGCGCAAGTGGATGACCTCTACGCCATCCTGCAGGAGCTTTACACCAAAAAGGTGCGCAAGCCCCTGCCCTCCCGGGCGTTTTTTCATGCGCTGAACGGGATGCCGGACGATCAGGCCATCACCATCGTGGTGACCCATCAAAAGAAAGTGATCGGGGGCATTGTGTGCCCGGTGCTTCCCGGGAAGGTGATGTATGAGTGGTATGTCTGCGGGCTCGACCGGGCGTACAAAGACCGGGGCATCCACCCCAGTGTGCTGGCCACCTGGGCGGCCCTGGAGTATGCCGCCGGCAACGGCATCCCTGAATTTGACTTTATGGGCATGGGCACCCCGGACGAGGCTTACGGGGTGCGGACCTTCAAGGAACGCTTCGGCGGCCGGATGGTGAATCATGGCCGCTATTCCACAGTGAACCGAAAGCTGTTGTACACGGTGGCCGAACTGGGGTACAACCTGGTGACGCTGGGCTCCCGCCGGAACGGCTGATCATTCTCCATTTTCTCACGGTTCTCTCCCCCCATCTGATTCCTTCCAAGGACCTGACTCCCCTGCATGACCGCGACAAGGTAACGGTTTCCGGATTTGGTTTCGAACCGGGCGGGATTCGCGCTGCCGGAGCTTGACGCTCCGAATGCGCTCTCTCCGCCCGGTTCGCAACCTGAATCCGGGGATTTTGCTCTGGTTGGGTACAGGGGGTCAGTATGGTGCGGAATATCCACCTGAAAGTATAATATGATGGACTCAAGGTACATTGAACAAGTAAGTCTCTTGTTTGAATATTCCGGTGAAAGTGTACACCTGATTCCGGAGTAAAGTGTACAACTTTTTTTGGGGTAAGATTTGTGCTTCAAAGGTAAATTTATTTTTTCTTTCTCAACGTTTCTCCTGTTAATTCAAACCGGTGTGCATTAGCTGCCAATCTGTCCATTATTGCATCCGATATGGTGGACTCTGGATATTATAATTTTCAGCCAACATAACAGCAAAAGATGATAAAAAGGGTCTTAGAAAAATTCACCCTTAAGCGTTGGGGCAGTGTGTGCTGCTGGATCCTCCTGGTTAAGTACAATAAGGGGGGCAATTATTGTTTTCTTGGATAAATGGTGATGCTTTTCAAAAAGGAAATGTGAGGGAACCATTTTTTGCAAATCAATAGTCCGGAATATACAACTTATCGGTTTTAATGCCGATAATTGGTGTTTATCGGTAATTATGCCGATATTACTTAAGCCCCCGAATGCTTAACTTAACAAATTAAGCAGATATTGGCGTAACACCATGGAAGCTAACACAGCGATGAAACACTTAACTGTCAGAAAAGACCTTTTACAAACAATTGTATGTCATTGTTGGTTAATTTATTTATAAAGGACTAAATTTGCTTAAAAGGAATTTACACGCTGCAACCTTCCGTAACCCATGACACATAAAGACACACAAAGACTCATCAAATTGGCCAAAAAGGCACAAAAAACACCCCGAAGCAAGGCGGATATTACAGCCACTTTTAAAGGTGCAGGCATCATCAACAGGGAAGGCAAATTAA
>PWIY01000072.1 GCA_003560215.1 Bacteroidales bacterium
GACAGGCCCCACGAATTTAACGGCACGTTACGCACAGCAGACCTTAACCCGGGCACGCTGGGTCATGCCGGGGCCGGGGAGTATGCCGGCTGGCATCTGTTGGGCAACCCTTTTCCCAGTGCGATCGACTGGACCAAGGCAGACTGGCAGCGCCACCACATTGTCGGCGGCCCGGTGATCTGGCGGGAGGAATACGCCAGCTACAGCCCGGTGCTTGACATCATTCCTGCCATGAACGGTTTCATGATCCAGACCGGCGGCAACGGATCCCTGATAATCCCGGCCGGATCCAGGGGACATGACGCGACTCCCTGGCATAAAAGTGAGGCAAAGCCCGGCACACCTCCCGTGATCCGTCTTACCGCCCACGATCCCGCGGGCAAAACCGCACAGGAAACCCTGGTTCGATTCCTCCCCGACGCCACGGCACAATTCGATACTTTGTACGACACCCCTTATATGACGGGCTATGCACCTGAATTTTATTCCCTTGCCGGAGACATCCCGGTATCTCTCAATAGCCTGCCTGAAACCAGTCAAGAAAAGGAAATCCCGCTGGCCTTTCTTTCAAACGGCTCCCCGAAGGCATCTTTTTATATTGAGCTGAATCATGCTCCCCATGGGATCCCATTGTACCTGGAAGACCGACAAACCGGCGCGATACATTGTTTCGGGGAAGCGGGAGCATACCACTTTACCGCTGATCCGTCCGACCCACCAAATCGTTTTGTGCTGCATGCCGGCAAAGACCTGCCGACAGGTACTGCAGCACCCGGTGAAACAACAGGTGTTGATCCCCGCGCCTGGCGTTACGACGACATCCTGTATGTGGAAACCACCCGGGCTGATTCCACGGTGGAGGTGATTGACCTGATGGGTCGGGTCATCCTTAAAAAACAGTTGTCCGGAGCGGGCACACACCAGCTGGGTTTTCGCCAAAAGCCCGGGGTTTACGTGGTCCGGATCACCACCCCTAAAGGGATATTTGCAACCCGCATTTAAAAAAATCCCTGCCGTTCACCTTCAGGCGAACGGCAGGGATTTCATCAAACAACCCTAATCCGCGGACAATTGCATCCGGTAGGTGGTGTAGATGATCGCGGTTTCTTCCATGATGCTGCAATCGAGGGTGTTCATGTAGGGTTGCTGTACTTCCACCTTTACAATGGTGAAGTAATCGCCGGGCTGGACGGGGTCCTGCCGGCGCAAGTTGCGCTCATTCATTTCCATGGTAAAGGACTGGCCGGATTGCCCGTCGAGCTTTGCATCTATTTCGCGGAGGCATTCCACATACCCCGCGGGAAGGTCAATGCCGGCTTGCCGGTAATACTGCTCCAGGGTTTCCATGTCGCCGGCATGGAAGGCATCGGTTGAAACGGGCTGCACCACCTCTGTTTCCAGGAAGCCACGGTATTGTTCCAGCGACTCCGGGGGCATTCCCTGGTCTTCCATGTCTTCCATCAGCAGTTCAAGGTATTGCGTCCGCACTTCCTCCACGGGCAGGTCGGTCAAAAACACCCGGGTGTCGTGGTCAACGGCCGTGTACCGTATCATTTGCCCGTGTTCATATTCGGTGCCCCCCATGGCCAGGCCTCCGATGATCCCCTCAAGTTCTTCCGCGTGGACCGATAAGTCCTGGTGCTCCCGGGCAAATTCAGGGGGTGGCAACATCTGATCAGCCGGGGCCTGTCCGAAAGAATAAACCCCCGGAAACATTAAAAATGCTGCGATGATGGTAACTGTTTTTTTCATGGTGATGATGTGTTGGTTAAGGAAACCGAATTGACAAAAAACCGGCAACCCGACCCAAGCAGAAATCACCGCAGTTTCCGACGCCCGTCATAGACTTTTTTGGCCCCGTATCCGCCGGCCAGTGTAAGAAGAATCAGCAGGCCGCCACCGATGGTGCCCTCCTGGTCATTTGGAGATCCGTGCTCCCCGGGTGGCGGGGGAGGCTGGCTGTGTACAGGCGCAGAAATTGCGATTACAAAAGCAAAAACAACAATCAGCCGGGTTATATGCTGGATGATGGTCGAAGTCATGGCTATATAGTTTGGTTTCTTCAAAAATACACTTTTAATATGTAACAACAACTTTTTTTGTGATTAAATTTTCGCCATTGATTATTCTGACGATGTAGATTCCGGGGTTCACATGCAGCGGAATGGTAAAATGGCTGCCATTGTTCAGGTTGTCAGTCATTGCCAGGCGTCCTTCGGTATCGATCAGCTGCATCTCAGCATTGCTAATGGTTTTGCTGAACTCCAGATGCAGGATGTTATCCAGTACATAAACCCTGGTATCATCGGGTTTTTCCTCAGGCGGATCCACTGAAGTGGGATCGTCGGATGGCGCGAACCGCAGTTCAAAACGCTCTTCAGGATCATCCGCCGAGGATGTAAAGACATAGGGCTCATCCTTTTTAAGGTGGTGTTCCACATCTGCCACCAGGTCAACCAGGTAAAGATCCTTGCCTTCCATGGTTTTTTCGAGGGCGATCCGGAATTCGCTGCCCTCATGGTTTTTGATAAAGGCGTAGGGGATCACGGTCTCATCCGTGATCTCTTCCAGGGCGGTTGTTGAAAGGGGCACTTCATCGGGGATGGCATAGAACTGCGGGGCGTTCCCCGCAAGGAAAACGGCGTTGAAGTTGCCTCCGCATTCCGGGGCTTCCCTTACCACATTGCGCTGCCTGAGCCCACTTTCGGTGGCCGAAGCGGTCAGCACAATGTGCGGCACCTGTTGTTGTTTAAGCCAGGTTCCCTCATGTGTTCTCGCTTTCGCGGGGATGGTAATGGTACCGGATACCGTGCCGGTTTTGCCACCCACTTCTTCCTCCACCTGGATGAAAAACCCCTGGTGGGCAGGAATGATGTCTTTCGTGTCAAACTGAAGGTCTGTATAGGCCCCATTGCTCCAGATTTTGGCTGTATTTCCAATGTTTTTTCTTTCCCAAAAACCATTGGCCCATCTGAGTCCGCTGGCA
>PWIY01000032.1 GCA_003560215.1 Bacteroidales bacterium
GTAACCTTTGTCTGCCTCAGATCTTCATCTGTTCCTGAAAACATCAGGTCGGTGATCCGGAAACCCAGTACCTCGTTTGCTTGTTCAAACATCTCTTTTGCTTCGGAAGAACTGTCATACAAGTCCTTGCCCATACCCACAAACTGTGCCCCCTGTCCGGGAAATACATATGCTTTCTTCATGATCAGTTATTTTTTTCAATATAATTTTTCAGCGCAAAGGTAGTGAAACAAACTGAATATCCCGGCACTCACACTGTATGATGGCCCTGTAACGCCAGGCCCTGACGAACCTGTTGGTGCATTCCCGGCAATACCACACCACCGCATGGTCCTTTGACCTCAGGCCCTGACGAACCATCAGCGGCGGGCACCTCCTTTCCCGGTCACGGCCCCACACACGGCCTACAACACTTCCAGCACAGCAGTCAGCAGGTACAGGTACCCAAAAGCAAGCACAATGCCGGTTGCCCCGACGATCGCTCCCACTTTCATCATGTCGCCGGTACGTACCAGGCGCCCGTGCGACAGGGCATTGGGAGGGGTACTGATGGGCATGGCCATTCCCAGAGAGCATCCAAAGGTGGTAACAAGGATCAGGAAACGGATCCCCCCAACTTCCACCAGGGCCGGCATGGATGTACCCAGGGCGATCATTACCGGCATCAGAAGATTGGCCGTTGCCGTGTTGGAAATAAAGTTTGACAGTATCACGGGAATAATGGCAGCCACTGCAATCACGACCAACGGGGCATAATCCTCCAGCGGAATGGCAGTGATCACGGATTCAGAGAGCCCGGTCTGGCCGATGGCCAGCCCCAGCGCCTGCCCCCCTGCCATGAGCCACAGAATGTCCCACCGCATTTTTCTCAGCTCATCCTTATCAATGATGGAAGTAACAGAGAATACCGCCACAGGGATCATGGCCACCAGGTATGCATTCATCCCATGAACAAAATCGAGCAACCACAAAACAACGGTCAGCGGAAAAGTGACATATACCACCCGGGCCTGCCAGTCATGCCTGAAGGATACTTTCATTTTTAAATCCACCACCTCCTCTTTATGGATCGGATACAGGCGCAGGAGCAACAGCCACAGGAAACCCAGCATGACAATTACAAAAGGAAGTGCAAACAGCATCCATTGCCCGTAGCCGATAACATCATCCCCTTCAAGAAAGCTGATGCCGATGGCATTGGGAGGTGTGCCGATGATGGTTCCGATCCCGCCGATGTTGGCAGAAAAAGCCAATGCCAGCCCGAATGCAACCACATTCTCTTTCTTTTTCCTGAATGTGGAAACAACCGGGATCAGGATGGTGATCATCATGGCTGCCGTGGCGGTATTGCTCATAAACATGGAGAATACCGCTGTGATGATCATGATACCAAGCATCACAAACTTTGGTTCGGTTCCAAACGGCCTTAACAGATAGTTGGCCAGATTCACGTCCAGTCCCACTTTGCTGACGGCACGGGCAAGGAAAAAGCCACCGAGAAAAAGCATGATGATGGGCGACCCGAACACAGCCATAATTTCCTCGTAAGCAATCCGCTCCCCCAGGGCGACTCCTTCGGGGACAAAATTTTCCTGAAACACCCCATGATCTGAAATCAGGAGCAGCAACAGCACGATCACCAGAATGGAAGTGGCATAGATCGGAACAGGTTCAAGCACCCAAAAAAGAACGGCCAGCACAAATACGGCAATTACCCGGTGCTCAACCGTGGTGAGGTTTTCAACAGGAATCCATTGTGTGGGGATAAGGGCCACGATCAACGGAATTCCAATGGCAAACAGCAACTTCAGCCAAGGCGTTCCCTTCATATTTATTATAGAATTGAATGGTTATACAATCATATTCTGCCTGTTTTCTGCAACACGCTTTCAGTTGCAGCATCGCATCAAGAATACCAACTACTTTCAGGAATAAGGAATGAGGCAACAGCATCCTGTTCCATTGCACGCCGGCAGGCATTCCTTAACCCGAAAGATACATAATTCCGGAAAATAAACATTCCGTCAGAAAAGTGGAAGGTATAAATCAGGGAGCCGGGGGAAATAAACACAAATGACACCCCATATAAAAACAGCATTGCACCTTGCCCGGGGGCAGGGTGCAATGCTGTTTGATCACGGGAACCACGAGGTTTTAGCGACGTGTGCGTTCAATCTCCGCGATACGTCCGGAAAGTTGCTGCACCCTGCTGTCAAGTGCAGATCTGCCTACCGGCTTAAGTATTTTTTCATCCCCTCCAACGGTCATATCCGCAAGCGGGAAGATGGCAATGTCAACGTCCATGCCAAATTCGAGCACAGGCACCCATCCATCTTCGGCCTCACGAACCCAGGCAAGAGCGGCTTCTTCTCCGTCACCATCCTGAGACGATACATGCCCCAATCCATATTCCTCATGCACATAATCGTCAAGGTCTGCCAGGTCAGCACCAATCATAAAATGACCGGAAACCTCTACAGGCTCTTCAAATTCAACCCACATGGCATCACCCAATTCCTCTGTGGCTTCCACTTCTCCCATGGGAATGGTTCTGGAACCAAGCACATCGCCGGGGTTCTCTCCGTCAAAATCCCAGATGGTAAAAACAACGTCACCTTCTGTACCGTGTCTGGCGCCAATCCAGAAAAAAGCACCGGAAATGGAAAAGTTGCCATCTACGTCGAACACCTGTGCGTAAGCATCGTCTCCATAGGCATTGGTACCAAATATGTAGCCAGGATGCTCAATTTGGTCATCGGACCAGGAGTAAACAAATGCAGCTGAGGCATTGTCCCAGTTGCAGAGAGAGCAGCTCCCCATCCACATCATCGGTGGTAAAGCTCACAGTTTCGCCATAGGCCGTGCCCTCCACATTGGTGGCATAAGCCCTTGCATGGTACTCTGTCGAGGAAGTCAGCCCGCTGAGGGTCACGGTAAACTCACCCTCTCCGTCGCCGCCGGACACCTGCCCCAGGTTATCTTCAA
>PWIY01000199.1 GCA_003560215.1 Bacteroidales bacterium
AAATTAACCATCATACTCTTTTTCAAATACTGTTTGACGTCATAATAGACTTCAGCCAACTTGCCGTCGCATTCTTCGCATAAGTCATCAAATTTACCGGCATCACTGGAGGCAGCAGTATAATATTTCTTTCCACATTTTTTACATTTAAACCAGGTTGGCATCCCTTTCACCTCCTAATCAAGTTCAACAGTCTCGCTTAACCCACTATCATTTTCATATTCATTAATTGCTTTGACTCTATAATATATATTCTCGGTATCCTGAATTTCTCCTTCATGTCTGATGACTTTTTTATCATCAGGATTGTCAACATCTATTTCAATTTCTTCATCTGCATCATCTTCAGTAAAATCGCTCTCACCGGTGAATTTATATAGCCTGTATTCTTTTACATATTCATCGACATCAATCTGTGCATTGGCTCTGCTCCGCTGCCAGGAAATTTCGTAATCATCGCCTTTTCTTTCAATCCTGACATTCTCTGGAGTTTCAGGATAAGGCTCTTCGACCATGAAATCTACAACAATCTCATCATTTTGATACTCACGATTATCGACATCTATAATATAATCATCATAGGGAGTTTCAACAATTAGCTGATATTCTTCTGCAAATTCCAGGTATTCATCCTGATCTTCATCAGTGAAAAATCTATCCCGCCAGTCGGTCAGGCTGATCTCTATTTTATTCTCGTCTATCTCAATATTGTTAGCTTCTATAATATCCTCATCCTGATCATTATCGCCAGTGTCATTGCCGTTGTCATTGCCGTTATCATTAACCTTTTCAATTCTGACTTCCAGTTCATTATCAGAATATAGGGCATTATTAAAGAAGATGGTGACATCTTCAAGATTATGGGGAACTCCGGTTATATCATCGGTATCAGTATAATCGATAGGTTCGATACCGCTAAAATCTATTTCCAGGGGTTTAAATTCGTTAAGCCTGAGGGCTGCCCTGATATTTTTATCGCCATCAAGCTGAATGCTATAGTCACCATCAGAACCGGCAACATCTCCGCCGTCATCGCCTTCCCAGCCGAGAAATTCATAGCCTGCAGCCTCGGCAAATTCTATTTCGACAACAGCACCGTCTTCATAACGGTAACGGCCTAAATCTGGCTCAATCTGCTCAACGCCATACTGATTATCTGCAGATATATTTAAATAATTATATTCAATCTCAGCTTCATCCTGCAGCCCATCACAGCTGCTTAAAACTGGCAACAAGACTAATAGAATAAGAATTACTCCAAATTTTTTCAGATATCCTGCCAAGATTATCAACCTCCATTTCTCCAGGGCTGACAGTAATTAATGGATAAATTCAGAGAGCTCAAAGACTGCTTCTTCCAGCAATCTCCTTAAAACCAAGTTAACAACTTCCTGTTTGCCCTGGCCGGCTTCAAACTCTACAATATTCTCACCCATAAATTCAAAGGTCTCAATTCCGACTCTTTCGCCTTCTATCTCATCTCTTAAACTCCTGGACCAGAGAACTTCACCGCTGGTGGCATCGACCAGTCTTAAATCAATGGCGGTGCTGGCCACAGCATATTCGTCTGAACCACCGACTCCGGCAATTGATAAGCCGGTACCTCCTGATTCTTTATCGACCTGATACTCAGTTACAGAACCATCTATGATATAATCGGCTCCTGCCAGTTCATTGAGCTCAGGTCCTTCATCTGCTGCAATCAGATTATTATCCTTTAAATCATGTTCATTCATTAGATGTTCATCACTTATTCTCTCCAATACTTTAAACTGCCTGGAGCGTTTTAAGGCTGTAACAAGCATATCGCCTGCTCCCTGACTGACCAGCGATGAGCCATCTTCAGTGAATTCACCGGTCTCATCGTCAATCTCAAAGACTGCCACTGCCGGCTTATCCTCTGGTTCATCTAAAGAAGCCAGCAGCTGGGTAGATGTATTGACATTGGGATCGGCAGATAAGATCTGATCGCTATCGGCCAGAATCTCATCCTTTAAGTCTTCTAGTTCCTGGTCATCCTCTAAATCCAGTTCATCGGCAGAAATTTCTACTGCTAAAAATCCACTGATTATTAGAACTAAACAGAGAGAGATAATTCCTGCTAGTTTATATTTTTTCATAATCTGCCTCCTAATTTGGAGATGATCAATTGTTATATAGTTTTAATTATAGTTAATTGACAATATCGCTCTCGGCTAAATCAAAGACTGCCTCCTCAAGAAGTGTTCTAACGACAAGATTTATAATTTCCTGCTTGCCTTCACCGGTCTCGAATTCAACGACATTATCTCCCATAAAGGAGAATGCCTGAACTCCAACTCTTTCGCCCTCTATCTCGTCCTTTAAACTCCTGGCCCAGACAACTTCAGCTGTGGTTGTATCGACCAGCCTTAAATCTATGGCAGTTCTGGCAACGGCAGTTTCAGTGGAGCCGCCGACGCCACCGACTGAAATACCCATGCCACCAGAGCTTTTATCGACCTGATATTCGGTGATAGCGCCTTCAAGGACATAGTCGGCGCCTTTCATCTCGCCGAGATCAGGTCCTTCACCGAATGCAAGGCGGTCTTCAGCCTGGAGCTGCTGTTCATTCATGAAATCACCGAGACTGGATCTATCAAGGACATTAAACTGCCTTGACCTGGCCAGGGCGGTAATTAGCATATCTGTTGCCCCCTGGGTGACGACTGCTGAACCAGTCTCCTGGCGCTGTCCAGTCTTATCGGCAATATTATAGACTGCAATTGAGGCTTTCTCATCTTCAGCTGGCTCAGGCAGAGCTGCCAGCAGCTGGGTGGCCACAGTTACATTCTTCTCCGAAGATTTAATCTCATCGGCCTCTTCTAAGATTTTATCCATTAATTCATCGATACTGGCATCTTCTAAATCTTCGGCCAGGGTAACCCCGGGAATTATTAGTATAGCAACAAGGCTTAATGCTATAATACCTATTAAGGTTTTAGCTTTATATGTCATATTTAC
>PWIY01000083.1 GCA_003560215.1 Bacteroidales bacterium
AACGAAGCCTTTGATTCGAACTGGATTGCTCCGCTTGGACCGTATGTGGATGGGTTTGAACAAGACCTGGCCGGTTATACGGGGGTCAGGCATGCGGCGGCACTGAGTTCGGGCACCGCAGCGATTCATCTGGCCCTGATTCTGCTGGGGGTCAAGCCAGGTGATTATGTGATCTGTCAGAGTTTTACCTTTTCGGCCACGGCCAATCCCATCCGCTACCTTGGCGCCACTCCGGTGTTTGTGGACTCAGAGGCGGAGACCTGGAATATGTGCCCCAAAGCCCTGGAGGCAGCCATTGAAGGCTGCATCAACGGAACACTCAAACCTTCCGGCTACGGGTCCCGGGCTTCGGGCCCCAAAAGCCCACTGCCAGCCCAAACACCAAAAGCCGTTATCCCTGTTCACCTTTACGGAATGCCTGCCAAAATGGATCAAATCATGGAAGTGGCCCGGAAATACGGAATCCCTGTGGTCGAAGATGCGGCAGAAGCCCTGGGTTCGCATATCGGCGGCCGCCGGTGTGGTTCTTTTGGCGACTTTGGCATCCTGTCCTTTAATGGGAACAAGATCATTACCACTTCAGGGGGCGGGGCCCTGTTGTCTGACAACGAAGAAATGATCAGCAAAGCCCGTTTCCTGGCCACCCAGGCCCGTGATCAGGCCGCGCACTACCAGCACTCTGAGATCGGCTACAACTACCGCATGAGCAACCTTCTGGCAGCTGTTGGCCGTGGCCAGATGCAGGTTCTCGATCAGCGCATCCATCAGCGACGGGCCAATTATGACTTTTACCGTGAATTATTGGATGGGGTTGATGGAATCAGGTTTTTGCCGGAGCCTCCCGAAATGTTTTCCAACCGCTGGCTCACCACCATACTTGTAAACCCGGAGCTCACCGGCGGGATCACACGCGAAGACATTCGCCTTGGGCTGGAAAAGGAAAACATCGAATCTCGCCCCCTTTGGAAGCCCATGCACCTGCAACCGGTATTCGCCGGCTATCCCTTTTTTAAGACCGGTGTTTCCGAGCAACTGTTCGAACAGGGCCTCTGCCTCCCCTCCGGCTCCAGCCTGACCGAAAGCGACCGCAACCGCATCGCGGAGGTGTTACTAAAAACCCTAAGGACTTGACAAACCAACAACCACCCTGCCCGTTTCCCAGACCATGGGCATCTTCCCCGTCACTCATCCCACGATAACCAACAACTGTCGGCGTGAAGCGCCGACCAACCAACAACCTGCCAGCCCCGACAACAGTTTACGGGCAACCCCCACCAACCTCATCCCGTGAAAACCAACAACTGTCGGCGCTTCGCGCCGACTAACCTTCCTCACAGAAATTCCTGTAGTTCCTCTCCCCGCTTTCATTCCCCATTTCCATCGCCGTTCTGAAGTCTTCACAGGCTGCTTCCCGGTCGCCCAGGGCCTGCAGGCACACTCCCCTCAGGTTCACCAGGCTTCCATCTGCATCACCATGTTCGAATATATGGTTGATGTTTTCAATGGTCGCTTCATGATTGCCGAGGTGATAATTGGTGAACGCACGCATGCGATGTACCCCCTGGTTAAAGGGGGTTTTTTCAATGTACTCATCAAATAGCGGAAGTGCTTCTGCGTAGCGTTCATTGGAATAATGGCTTGCAGCTTCCCTGTAAATGTCCTGATGGGGTTCCACAAATTTCTGATGCTCAATATAACGGTACTGACGCTCAATCAGGGAGTCATTGGGCATAATCTGGTAGGCGGTATCAATGTAAGCCCATGCCTTGTCCAGCTCTCCCCTGCGTCCGAAAAAACTGGTGGAAAACAAGTAGGCCTGCCGGTCGTCCTTTACTTCTGCCAGAAAATGATCCAGGTAAGGCCCGACCTCATCGGAACGGTCTTTTTGTTCAAGCAGGTTGCTCATCAGATGGATGTTCCGGAAATAGAAAGGTTTCAGCTTGTAGGTTTTCTTGCTGTAAACCAGCGCACTGTCCGCCTTTCCCATGTTGTTGAAGGCCGTGGCCATGAAAAACTCACGCCGGGCGTCCCAGGGGTTGATGTCTTCATCAGGCCTTAACAGCTCAATGACTTCCTCGTTGCGGTCTTCCTGCAGGAGGTAACGGGCAATGGCAGAATTGATCGACTCGCCCCAGATCGCCACATTGGGGATGAACGGGAATTCTTCCAGGAAGCGGTCCGGATCGCTGTCAAGCGATCCCCGCATAATGTCCTGGTAGATGATCCGCTGCAGTTTATTGGCCTGGAAGTTATGATACAGGGTATAGGCCGAACCCATCATCAGCAGGATCAGCAACGCGGAAAAAGCCTTGCTCAGACCGGTTCGTTTCCGGTCTTTCCTTTGGGGTTCTTCTGCCAGCACGCGGGCCTTTTCTTCACTTTCCTCATCGTCGCGGGCAAGGGTCGTCACAATGCCAAGGGCCAGGTAAAAGGCAAAAAGCATCTGGATCTCCGGCCGGTCGATGGGGAAATTGAAAAAGGCATCAAACCCATAGAACATCAGCCCGAAGCCCGCCAGGAAAAGATGACGGTATCGTCGGGTATTGCGGTCTTTGTACAAATAGGCTTTAATCAGGTTCCAGAAAATGAACACAAAAATGGAGATGTACAGCAGCCCCCCGATAAGGCCCATTTCTGTGGTTACCTCAATGAAATCATTGTGTGCCTTGAACAGGTAAATGTAATCCGTTTTCACCTGGTTCTCATACTCCAGGATGTTGATCTTCCAGTTTCCGGCACCTACACCAAGTACAGGGTTTTGTTTGATGATATCCAGCGACCAGACCCAGGCATTGATCCGGCTGCTTTCCTGGGCATCGTCTTGAATGGTCGCTAACTGGGTACCCACAGCAGCGCGGTCACGTTGCCGCTCAGGGTACATGTTGGTACGCACAAAAGTAAAAATTAGCAGAGCCAGTACCAGTGAGCCTACAAAACCAGCCAATAGCCGAAAATGAGTCGTTGAGCGATCGCGGTAATAAT
>PWIY01000056.1 GCA_003560215.1 Bacteroidales bacterium
CCCGCCACAAAGAGGAAAATCAGGATCAGGGGTTTATAGGTTTCCAGGGTGGATGCGCCTTCCTGATCTGCCATTGTATGTGCTTTGTGTGCTTCGGGACCCCCGGCTATAGTGGTTTCCGTGCCATCGGTGTTGTCATCGACCCCACTGATGTGGTAGTCCCCTGCATCACTCAATAGCTTGTCCAGCTTCCGGCGGTCGGGTGTACGGTCTGCCTGCACACGGGCCGTGCCTTCCTGGTGACTGACCTCAGCGCCAAGCACGTCAGGGTGCTTCAGAAAAGCGCTTTTCACCTTGGCTGCACAGCCCCCACAGGTCATTCCGGTTATGTGATACTGGAGTTTCATACCATTCTCTTTTTTAAAAATTCAACGAACATACCAGGCCGCATTGTTTCAGCAATCAAATGATCCCATTATAGCATCCTGATATTTAGCTACCTAATCACAACCTTTACCTATTCATTGGCTTTGAAGTTACTGATCTCTTTCTCCAAAAAATAGCTGATCAATGTTCTTATCAGCACTATGCTGGCCAGGATGGCAATTTCCTCAAATGTCGGGTGTATTACCGTGGCAATGATATCAGCCGCAATCAAAAACTCTAAAGCCAGTAAGAGGTAAGAAGCAAACTGATGTCGCACCGATTCCCGCTCACGGTATATGGATTTTTGCTTAAACCTTCTGAACTCCAGCTTCAACAACCTGTAAACGGTTAATACAGAGCCCCAAATAATCACTGCTACGCCAATGCTGCCGAGGCCAATGTACAGGAATTCATAAACATTTCTCAGATGGGTCTCCATGCTACGTTGTTTATTTACAAACCGGTACTTTCAATCCAAAACAGCAACAAAACAATCAAGGCAACCACAGGCACAACCACCACCCAGTCGTTTACCTTTAACAAGCGGGGCAGGGTTATATCGCCGAAGTCACCCATTTTCAGGATGCCATCCTTAAGTTTGGGATACATGAGGGCAAAAATCCAGGTACCTGAAAGGATGCCCACCAGTCCGCCGACTATTGCATCCAGATAGCCGTTGCCAATGGCACCTGCAATGGTTCCCGGGCAATAGCCCAGCACGGCAAAGCCAACACCAAAAATCAATGCGCCTATCACGTTCATGCCCACCGAACCACCCTTAAGTGAAAGCTTAATCCAGCCCATCGATTTCATAAAGTATATGCCAATCATACCGGTTGCTACCGCTGAAAGCATGATTTTAAGAACAGTAAAGTCGGTAAGCAGCAACTGTCCTAAAATCACATCGTACTGGGTTGCACCGCCCTTGTGCAGCAAAAAGCCAAAAAGGATGCCGAAACCAAGACCAAAGAACAGGGGTCTTTTGTCTTCTGAAACTTGTTTTTTTGTTTCCATAATATCCGGGTTTTAGCTAAGCAATAACATGAAAAATGATATGGGCAGTTATAATCCCGCCAACAAAAAAGAAGATAGCTGAAACCCAGCTTGAAACGGCCAGTTGCAGCGTACCACTGATACCGTGCCCGCTGGTGCAACCACCGGCAAAGCGGGCCCCAAAGCCCAGAATGATGCCTCCTGCAGCAGCCACCAGGACGCGCAGCAGGGCGCTGTCGCCAAAGGCCGATGCCCATATTGATGGAACCCAAACCCCAACCTGGAAATCGCCGGATATAATGGCCGACAGAAATGCGCCCAATACAATTCCCACTACAAGCATCCACTGCCAGTTTACCTGGAGCTTAATCTTCTTATAGTAGGGCCTCTGCCGGGCTTTATCTCCTGCGATCACTTCTTCTATCAGCCCCCCGGCACGGGCAAAGGTGGTGGAAGTGGCAATGGGTTTTCCCGATATCAAAAAGCTTAGCCAGCTTAAAAGCCCTATGCCAATGCCTGCGGCATAGGGCGACCAGCCGGTATCTGTTAAAACTGAAGCTATTGTTTCCATACTTTTCTGTTTAAATGGGTTTTCACTTACTCAACCTTTGAATAAAACCTTGAACCATGCGGATTCTGACAAACGGTGCATCGTTTGGTATATCCGGCAGCACTGTATCCGGTCATTCCTCCCGCAACATTGTGCAGCTTTTTAAAACCGTACTGAGCCAAAATACTAACGCCCAGGCTACTGCGATTCCCTGAGCTGCAAATCAAGATAATATCATCTTCCTTTTTGAGTTCAGTATGTCTTTCACGCAAATCAGCCACAGGAATATTGATGGCTCCTTCAATGTGTCCGTCTTCAAACTCCAGGGGTGCCCTTACATCGAGTAAAACAAAGTTGGCAGAACCCTTGATTTTATCATGCAAATCTTCAGCGGAAACCTGATTGATATGATTGGTTTTATATCCTTTCACTGCCCAACCGGGCATTCCGCCATCCAGATACCCCACAATACGATCCTGCCCGACGCGCCTGAGCCACATATTGGTTTCTTCGGCTTCTTTGAAACTGTTTGAAACCACCAGCAGGTCTTTATCGGTTGGCAATACCCATCCGGCAAAAGTGGGCAGGTTGCCGTTAAAGTCAAGGCTCCATGCCCCGGGAATATGCTGACTCCCAAAAGCAAGGTAACTGCGGGTATCAACAACAGCAACATTTTCTTGTTCAAACATTTCTTTGAATGCCTCTGGACTCAGCTCCTCCATCCGTGGCAGCTGTGATAGAAGAGCAGGCCCTCCGCGGTTAATATCGGTACAACGGCTGAAGTGATCGGGTGCAGGGGGCATATCTTCGGTAAGCGATTTGATGAACGCTGCCTTATCCCTGATTTGTAATGCGGCGTTGAATTTTCTTTCGTAGCCAATGGTAGAACGCCACTTTGCACCCATGGCCCGTCCGCACAACGAACCGGCACCGTGTGCAGGAAGCACCTCGCAAAAGTCGGGCAGTTTTAAGACTTTATCGTGCAGGCTATGGTATAATTTTCCGGCTAGCTCTTCGGCCATATCCGGAAAAAGATCGGGGCGACCCACATC
>PWIY01000113.1 GCA_003560215.1 Bacteroidales bacterium
CCACGTCATGGGGCTGAGCCTGAAGGGGATCCCAGAAAAACACCAGCAGATCCAGGCGACCTTCTGCAATGGCTGCCCCCAGCTGCTGGTCACCCCCCAAAGGTCCACTCAGAAAACGATGAATGGGAAGGTCCAGTTTTTCGGCCAGCAACCCGCCTGTGGTTCCTGTTCCAAAGAGTTCATGTTGCATAAGGGTGCTTCGATTGTGGGAGGCCCAATCAAGCAAATCGGATTTCCGGTGGTCATGCGCCACCAGTCCGATCCTTTTTTTTCGTTGCATGGGCATTACAAATGAAGCAATACTCGGGTCGATATTTTTTATCATACAATACGATGTTGAGTTTGTTCGGATTAAAGTTCGGCAAATCAGCCGTAGTTTGAAATTCGTTCAAGTGCGACAGGATCCACCACTTCGATTTCTTTTCCGTTGATCCTGATGACTTTTTCCTTTCTGAGTTCTGACAAGGTCCGGATCACATTCTCCGTGGTCATCCCAATATTCTCAGCGATCTCCCTTCGTGATACCGGCAAATCGAATATGCATGTGCCATAAATATCCTTACAGAATTTCAGCAAAATATACGCCACTTTACCATGGGTGTTCCTTTTCCTGATCTCGAGCCCTTCCCGGATGATCTTGTTGGACACAGCACCCATCCTTTCCATCAGATTCATGCTGAAGCTTGCATTTCTCAGGGCGATTTCCCTCATCCTTTCAATATCAATGCAGCAAAGCACCGCATCTTCGAGCACAGATACGGAATAACTGTGGTGTGTGTCGGAAAACACCCCCAGGAGACTGACAAAATCATAAGGGCCGGCAATGGTGATGATCTGATCTTTCCCTGCAGTATCCGTTTTAAACAATTTAACCAGTCCGCTTTTCAGGTAGGAAAAATATCGGATCCGATCTCCCTCACTGAAAATTGTATCTCCGCGAAAAAAGGGAAATTCTGTTTTATTTCTGCAGATATCTCCGAGATCTTCATCTGAAAAACTATCGAAAAATGCTTTTCTCAATTCACATTGACTGCAGTCGCATACTGAATCCATCGGATGACCTTCCATCAGCGAAGTATTAATAGTTGAAGACCTGTGACATTTATCATAATATGACAAATGTCATATCACCAATTTGTTTTTTGGGGTTTAATTAAACTAGCTTCGTTCCGTTGAATTATAACCCATTGTATGATCATTCATTTTGTTATATGTAATTATCTACATACAACAATAGGCAATTACTTCAAAAGCAACCATTGTAAATATACCAAAAAACCCCTTAACAATGAAGAAACTATTGATTCTCGGCGGAGGCACCGCCGGCACCATTATGGCCAACAAACTGAACAAGGCCCTCGATAAGGAAGAGTGGGACATTACCATTGTTGACCGGGAGAAAACCCATTATTATCAGCCGGGGTTTTTATTCATCCCGTTCGGAATTTATAACAAACAGGATGTCGAAAAACCGAAAGCCAATTTCTTCCCGCCGGGGGTGAATGTGATATTTTCTGAAATTGATAAGATTGAGGCAGAGGCGAATAAGGTCATTTTGGACGGAGGAAGGGTTCTGCCTTACGATTACCTGATCGTTGCCACCGGAACCCACAGCCGGCCGGATGAAACCCCCGGCCTGAGCGGCCCGAACTGGTACAAAAACATTTTTGATTTTTACACCCTGGAAGGCGCCCTTGCATTAAAACAATTCCTTAAATCATGGGAAGGGGGCAAGCTTGTGGTTGCCATCACAGAAATCCCGTTTAAGTGCCCGGTTGCCCCGCTGGAATTTGTATTCCTGGCAGAAGCTTTTTTCTCAGAAATGGGAATTCGCGACAAAGTGGACATTTCACTCGTAACTCCTTTGCCAGGGGCTTTCACCAAACCACTTGCAACAAAAATGCTGAGTCAGCTTCTGACTGAAAAAAACATCAGGGTGGTGACCGATTTCTATATTGAGAAAGTTGACAATGATAAAAACACCCTCGTATCGTATGATGAACAGGAGGTCCCATTTGATCTGCTGACCATCGTCCCCATGAACATGGGTGCAGAAATGATCAGCCGCAGCGGATTGGGAGACGACATGAATTATATCCCCACAGATAAACATACCCTTCAGTCGAAAGCCCACAAAAACATCTTTGTTCTCGGAGATGCGGCTGACCTGCCCACTTCCAAAGCGGGCTCGGTGGCGCATTTTTCAGCAGACATTGTGTATGAGAACCTGCTCAGTGCCATTGACGGACGCCCGATGACGGCTAGCTTTGACGGTCATGCCAACTGTTACATTGAAACAGGATACGGAAAAGGTGCCCTGATCGATTTCAATTACGAAACTGAGCCCCTGCCGGGAACTTTCCCCCTGCCAGGCATCGGACCTTTCGATCTGCTTAAAAACACAAGCATCAACCACTACGGTAAAATCATGTTCAGATGGATCTACTGGCACATTCTTCTCAAAGGGAAGGAATTGCCGGTCGAATCTGAAATGACAATGGCCGGAAAACGCAAGGTGGCAGGCTGACCGGAACCCCCTAAATATTGATTCTTATGGATGAGAAAAATATAATCAAACGAATGGACACCCTGGAGCAAAAGCTGGACCAGGTACTTGACCATGTAAATCAGCAACGGCTCAGGGCGGAGACCACCGATGACCTGGTAACTGACCTGTCGCTGATCGGAAAAGAGGTGTATAACGCCTCGGTAATTGAACTTGAAAAGCAGGATATTGAGATTGATCCTGACGAACTCAGGCAGTTGGGTGTGAACCTGTTGAAGAACATCCGGAATTTCAATGAGATGCTGGCTTTGGTGGACAGCATGATGGACCTGAAGCAGGATGCTTCTCCCATCCTGAACGAACTCATCATTGAATTCACCAAAAACCTTCACCTGCTAGAAAAGAAGGGATATTTTGAATTTGCACGGGAAATGGGCACGCTGGCAGA
>PWIY01000394.1 GCA_003560215.1 Bacteroidales bacterium
ATAGAGGCTGAAGAAGAAGCGATCAATGATTTTGTGATCAGGTATGGTTGGGAAATGCAGGAAACCGGTTCGGGGCTGCGTTACCGGATTACCTCCTCCGGAGACGGCGCCCGGGCATCAAAGGGCCAAACTGCAGTGGTCGATTATACTGTATATCTCCTTACGGGCGATCCGGTTTATTCGGCTGAAAATGAGGGGGAGCCAATGATTTTTACCATTGGGCGCGGAGGTGTGGTAAGTGGTCTGGAGGAGGCAATTCTTTTGCTGCACGAAGGTGATCAGGCAATTTTTATTTTGCCCTCACATCTTGCTTACGGGCTTCCCGGAGACGGAAAATCGATTCCCAGGCGTGCCACAATTATTTATGAGGTTGAACTTTTGGAACTTATTTGAATAACTTTGTCAAATCATTAAAAACCCGAGAAGTATTTTTTTATGAAAAAAGCGAGAATTCTGATTATTATGACCATGCTGGCTGTAGCTGTAAGTTGCGGGCCGGCTGCTGACAGGGATTTTGAACAGGCTGACAGCGGACTGGAATATATGTTCCACGAACGCAGTGGTGGTGAATCCCCTGATCTGGAAAGTATTTTGAGCATGAACATGGTTTACCGCGTGGAAGACAGCGTGCTTTTCGATAACGCTGACCAGGGAATGCCCATGTACCTGCAATTGATTGATCCCGAATACCCGGGTGATATCTATGAGGGATTGAGCATGATGGCCATAGGCGACAGCGCCTCTTTCCGCATCGATGCGGAGGACTTTTTCATGCAAACAGCCGGAATGATGGAACTGCCACCGTTTATTGAGCCTGGCAGCAAACTTACCTTCGACGTTAAATTAAAGCGTGCCATGAATGAAGAGGAGTTTGCCGAAGAACAGGAGCGAGTCATGGAGGAGCAAATGGCAGCGGATATGGAGCGGGCAGATGCGGAAGAAGGACTCAGGCAGGATTATCTTGATGCTGAGGGAATTACTGTAGATCCCACTGCCAGCGGACTGTATTTTGTTGAAAAAGAGTCCGGCGACGGCCCCGGGGTGCAGTCGGGTCAGACTGTAGCGGTTCATTATGAAGGACGTATGCTTGACGGTACGGTATTCGACTCTTCTTACGAAAGAGGTGAACCTCTTGAGTTTGTTGTCGGTGAAGGCCGCGTGATTCAGGGTTGGGATGAAGGCATCGGAATGATGCGTGAAGGTGGAAAAGCGAAGTTGGTTATTCCTTCCAGTCTGGCTTATGGTGAAATGGGCGCAGGAGACATGATCCCGCCTTTCAGCACGCTTGTGTTTGATGTGGAGGTGGTTGAAATTGTAGATCCTTCTTAAATCCGGAGACCGTATCATGCAGGCTAAATCCCTCTTTGTCAGGCATCCTGTGGCTCACAGGATGGTCAGGGCACTATTGCTATCTTTGCTGCCAATGTTCGTGTTCGGCGGCTGTCAGTTATTCCGGGTAACCGATCCCGATCCTGAGCCTGAGCCCGAAGCAGTGGAAAGAACAACTGAGAGCGGACTGGCCTACACCATTCACAGGCAGGGAGATGGCCCCAGGCCATCAACAGGTGACCTTGTGAAAGTGCACTATACCGGAATGCTCGCTGACGGCACTGTGTTTGATTCTTCTTATGAAAGAGAGGAAGCTGTCAGTTTTCGTCTCAGCAGCGGACAGGTTTTGCCGGGATGGGAAGAGGGTATTCTGTTGCTGCGTGAAGGTGCAAAAGCTTCATTTACAATTCCACCGGATCTTGCCTATGGTGATATGGGCTTTGGACCCGTGCCGGAAAATGAAACCCTGAAATTTGAAGTGGAGCTTCTGGAAATAATTCCGCCTGCTGAACCCCTGGAAGCAGAAAGGGAAGACAGAACCGAACTGGCCGAAGGCATTCATTATTTCATTGTGGAAGAGGGACAGGGCCCTGAACTTGAAAAGGATATGCAAGTAAGCCTGCATTATACCGGATACCTGGATGATGAGACTTCAGTGTTTGATTCCTCCTATGACAGGGATGAGCCACTGAGCTTTGTTCTGGGTAGTGGGATGGTCCTTCCCGGCTGGGAAAAGGCTTTGCCCGAATTCCGTGTAGGTGACCAGGTCAGATTATGGATTCCCTACCGGCTGGCTTATGGTGAGCAGGGAAGGGGGCCGATCCCCGGGAGGACGGATCTGATTTTTGACTTGGAAATTCTTGAAGCGGAACACATTGACAAACCACGTCCTTATGAGGTGGAAGGTCTGGATACCCTGAACACCACCTCAGGGTTGCAATACATTCTTGTTGAAGAAGGTCACGGTGAGCAACCCGAAAAGGGCCATATCCTTGTGGTTCACTATTCTGCCTATCTTTCTGATGGCACTTTGTTTGACTCATCGGTAAAACGTGGCGAACCCATGCGTTTTGTTCTGGGGGCCGGTCAGGTGCTTGAAGGCCTTGACATTGGTTTTTCCCTGCTCAGGAAAGGAAGCAAAGCCCGTCTGATCATTCCTTCTTACCTGGCTTATGGTGATGAGGGAGAGGGACCCGTACCTCCTGATGAAACCGTTGTGTTTGATGTGGAACTAATTGATTTTGAGAGATAAGTATAAATTTTTAAACAAAGTTCATGGATTTATTGCAAGTCAGTTGGGACGCCAATCCGGAAATTTTCCGCATCGGAAGTATGGCGGTCAGGTGGTATGGACTGTTCTGGGCCCTGTCTTTTTTTCTGGGGTATGAAATTATCCGCAGGATTTTTATCAAAGAGAATATACCGGAAAAACAAGCCGACAGTATTTTGATATACATGGCCGTGGGCAGCATTGCAGGTGCCCGGCTGGGCCACTGTTTTTTCTATGATTTCGATTATTATTCCCAGAATCTGATTGAGGTACTCTATATCTGGCAGGGAGGGCTGGCCAGTCATGGCGGAGCCATAGGTATTCTGATTGCCCTGTACTATTTTCAGAAAAAAG
>PWIY01000324.1 GCA_003560215.1 Bacteroidales bacterium
GCCAGGGGATTTGTTCCAAGGAGCCCCTCGGCAGAGAAAGTCGGAGCCACCAGTGGGTTGGCATTGGTCATGCATATGCCGATCATGTCATGTTTAAGCGCTTCCATGGCATAAAAACCGGCAATCCCGAAGTGGTTGCTGTTTTCCACTGCAACCCAGCCCGTTCCTGCGTTACCTGCCTTTTCTATGGCCAGCTCCATTGCCCTGGAAGCTGCCACAGGACCCAGGCTGTTGTCGCCGTCGAGCGTTACTGTGGATGGGCTCTGGTGCACGATTACGGGTTGTCCTTCAGGGTTGATCCTCCCGCTCCGAAGCATACGGATATAATCCGGAAGGCGCAAAAGGCCGTGGGATGGTATGTTGCGCATCTCAGCCGCCACCAGTACCCGGGCTGTTACTTTCGAGTCGGCCGGGTTTACACCACAACGGGAAAGTAGTTGAATGGTCAGCTCAGTAAGTGTATCTATTTTGTACATTATTTTTTTCCCAAAAGTAAGAGGATTTTTAATTTTTTTTTGAATATTTGCAGTTGCATTGTGGGGAGTATGGATGGCTGTCTTGTTTTGGCACCATTTCAATTCCACATAATCTTCTTGATTTCATTATTTATTATTTTACCTTTGCATATTCACAAAACCAACACAAGACATATTCTATGAAAACAGTTATTCAAGTTGCTTTAGCCATTGTGATCTTAGTTCTTGGTTATCTGGTATACGACAGCATTATGGAGCCAGTCCATTTTCGCCAGGAAGTTCGGGAACGAGAAGGTGAGATTATACAGCGTTTAAAGGATATTCGTGAGGTGCAGCGCGCCCACAGATCCCGTCATCAGCGATTCACTGCTGATCTGGATTCATTGGTGGATTTTTATAAGCAGGATTCATTGACTGTGGTAAGAGCGATTGGTACTGTGCCTGATACACTGACTGAATCAGAAGCCGTCAGAATGGGTATTGTTGAACGTGATACCATCTGGATTGCTGCCCGTGACAGTTTGCTTCGCAGGGCCACTTATCACATTGATTCCCTTCCTTATGTTCCCTATGGCGGGGGTGAGCGTTTCAGAATGGATGCAGGCAAGATTGAACGCGGACTGACAGAATTACCGGTGTTTGAAGCCTCAGTGGAACCCCATATTTATATGGGTGATCTTGATAACTGGCGGGTGTATTATACGAGGGAAGAAGGTCTCAGGGTAGGTTCGATGATTGAGGCCGTTCTGGACGGTAACTGGGAGTAAAATCAATAGCTGCTGATTTTTATGCCTGATTCCCTGAGGAATACCCTGAGCATCGTTGATGATGCAACATTATCCATACCGGGAAACAAAAAAAACTTATCCATCGAGCTGTTGCCCGATGGATTTGTTTTTTCTGTGATGGATGCCGACCGGTACAAATTCCTTGCACTGGAAGACCATCGCATTGATCAGGTGCCATGGGAAGTTGACCCGGTTTCTCATCTTGGTTATTTTCTCACAAAGAATCCCCTTTCAGGCAAAGATTACCGGAAAATCATCATCTCTTATTATTCCCCGCACCTTGTATTGGTTCCTGCAGCCACTTACAACCCCGACGAGAAAGAGGCCGCTTTTTCTTTCTGCACTCCCGTTCCCGGCAACCACTACATCTGGTCGGACCGGCTTCATGTGATGGATGGATATGGAATTTACTCCATACCCAAAGACCTGGCTGATTTCATAGAGCGAATGATGCCGGGTTGCAGGATCAGGCATTATGGTTCAGGTCTGATTGAAAATGTAATGGCTTCCAGAAAACTGGAAAAATGGGATGCAGGTGTTGTACTGCATGTCCGGTCAACGCATTTTGAGATTCTTATTATCCGTGAGGGTCAGTTGGAATATTACCGGTCATTTCCTTACCGGGAATTTGACGATTTGCTTTTTTACCTGTTTCATGTACTGGAACAGCAGAAGATGGAAGCCGGGCAGCATGGTTTAATGCTGATCGGCGAAATGGGGATGGATTCTCCGGGCTTTCAAATATTGAAAGGGTTTTTCCGGGATGTGTCTCTTCCCGGCCGCAATGATATGTTTTTGTATAGTTCAGTTTTTGAGGAGGTTCCCCATCACTATTATTTCAACCTGCTAAACCTGAATATATGCGGATAATCGGAGGTCAGCATCAAAGACGGTTGATTCATCCTCCGTCTTCCCTTCCTGTACGCCCTACTACAGATAAGGCCAAGGAAGCACTGTTTAATGTGCTGAACAACCATTTTGATTTTGAGGCTTTACAGGTTCTGGATCTTTTTGCGGGTACCGGGAATATCTCTTTTGAATTTGCCTCCCGGGGAGCAATTGAAGTGGTGGCAGTGGACAACAGTCCCGGATGTTACCGGTTTATCCGGCAGGTGAAAGATCAATTGGATATGGACAACCTTGTCCCTGTCAGGGCAGATGCATTCCGTTATCTTTCCGCCTGCAGTACCAGTTTTGATATAATCTTTGCAGATCCACCTTATGATCTGCCCCAGATAACACGGATTCCCGGAGAGGTGTTCAGCCGGAACCTCCTTTCCCCGTCAGGCTGGTTGATTATTGAGCACGGATCCGATACCGGTTTTGAAGATCATCCTCTTTTTTTCCGGAAAAAGAAATACAGCAAGGTACATTTCAGTTTCTTTCAAACGGCCGGTTAATCCCTCCTTATTTTTTCCTATTTTTGAATGCCTGACTGGCAAACTGCCTGGAATTTATCAACGTTCAATAAACCGCATATATGGAAAAAATCGCTTTGTTTCCCGGATCTTTTGACCCCATCACAAAAGGACATGAGTCTATCGTACTCCGGGCTCTGCCATTGTTTGACAAAATTATCATTGCAATCGGGGTCAATGAGCAGAAAAAGCACTTTTTCCCGCTCGAAGAAAGGAAAAAATGGATCGCCAAAGTTTTTGAGGACTACCCGCAGGTTGATGTGATCACCTACGAAGGCCTGACTGTGGATGTCTGTAAAAAAGTGAATGCCGGGTTTATTCTCAGGGGACTCAGAACTTCTGCTGATTTTGAGTTTGAAAGAAGTATCGGGCAGATCAATAAGAAAATGCTTCCCGGGGTGGAAACAGTTTTTCTTCTCACCACACCCGAATATACCGCTTTAAACTCGAACATTGTCCGCGACATCATCCGGCATGGCGGAGATGCTTCACCGTTTGTTCCTGATGGACTGGATATAGCACCATATATGCTTGATTAGGGCAATGAATGGTTCAAACCGTGCGTTTGCTTTTCAAGATGGTTTTTCCCTTACTTATGAAAAAGTTTCTGCTGGTCATCTGTATGCAATGTCTTGTGGCGGCCTCAGTGGCCGGGGATCATGTGTTGATCCGCGGCCTTTTCCAGGGTGCAGAGGGGGAAGAAATTATTCTGATGCGTTACGCGGATCATTTGAGTTTAAGGGAAAAAGAATTGGCTTCAGCAACGATTGACGAAAAGGGCTCTTTTGTAATGGAGTTTCAGGCAGAAGCCCCGGAATTGCTGTTTTTTCGGTTTCATCATACAAGGAACTTCTTCTATGTGGAGCCCGGAAACTCTTACACTGTGGAGTTTGAGCCGTTTTCATTTTCGGATAAAACGGAAGGAACGGACTACCATCCCCTGCGTCTGGATCACAGCATGTCCATCCATTCAGAAGATCAGGCGGGAAGGGGACTGAATGACCTGATTCGTGAGCTTGAGGACCTTACAGAAGAATTTATCCGAACCCGAATCGCCGGAAACATCAGGGCCAACCACCAGCCCGCCATGAGGGATCTGCACAGCCAGGCCGACTCCCTTTTCCGGGATGCCGGGCATCCCTTTTTTGCAGGGTACAAAGAGTATTACCTTGCGCGGCTGGGCAGAACCCTGAACACACGCCGCTTTCAACCTCTTGTGGAGGATTTCTTTGCGGATCGCCCGGTTTTGTATGACAATCCTGTGTATATGGATTTTTTCAGACAGCTATTCGGCAACTATGTTTTTACGGGCAGCCGTGAAGTCAGGATCAGCGAACTGGAGGAGGCTGTAAATATTCATGGTAGTTATGAGGCCTTTATGGCTGCCCTTGAAAACGACAGTTTGCTCATAAATAAGCGTTTCCGTGAACTTGTGATGCTTGAGGCACTGAAAAAAATGTTCGGGATGGAAGACTTTGAGGAAACAGGGGTGATCCGGATATTAAAGAAGGTGGCTGCATCCGGGGCATTTCCGGAGCACAGGCAAATTGCCGAAAACCTGCTGTATCTGCACCAAAGATTCCTTCCGGGGCAGCCGGCCCCTGAACTTTTACTGAAGAACCACCGTGGTATGAAAAAAATTCCGGAGGATTTTTCCGGGCGTTATGTATATCTCTTTTTCTGGGCGGGCTGGTGCAACCTTTCAATGGCTGAACTGGGTCCGATGGAGGAACTGGCAGAAGAACTGGGAGAAAAAATTCATTTTGCAGGGGTGTTGACCGATCATGACCCGGCCACTGCATCACATCTCCTGGAAAATGAAGCCCTGGCTGCGTCATATTATCATTTTGACGGCGATTATCGCATCTTCTCGGGTTATGGGTTCCGGAATATCCCTTATTATGTGCTGATCGATCCTGAAGGAAATTTTGTAAAACACCAATTTGTATCACCTTCGGCAGGTGCCGGTGAATATCTGCACGGAATTGCAGACCAATGATCCCTCCCGGGGTACTCCCGGTAAAACGCATTTTTTAGCGGACTCCATTGACGTGCCAAAATAAGCCCCTTACTTTAGCCTGGCGGATGCGGTGTTCAGTGATTCACTGCCTTTTGTTCATGCTTTGACAAAAAAGCAACAGGTTTTTAATGTTCTCATGGGTATTGTCAAAGACTTCCCGGAGGTGATCCGGATCTTTCCAGGAAATGCCGGTAATGCCTTCCTCGGTTTGGGGCCGGAGTTCACCGGGTGTCCGGGTCTCCATCATATACCATTTGGTTTTTTTTAACACCCAGCTTTCCCCGGAAGGCCGGGGGTAAATGTGGTAGGTTGACGGCAGTGCGTTCTTTAAATTCAGGTGCCTGATCCCACATTCTTCCTTTACTTCGCGCAGGGCTGTGTTTTCAGGGTTTTCGTTGGGTTCTGCCATGCCTTTTGGGAGATCCCACCGCCCATTGCGGAAAATGAAGAGCCATTGGCCAAGATCATTTTCAACGATGCCACCGGCAGCAACGACACAATCAAAATACGTGGAGAAGTACCTGAAAAGTCCGGACGGGTCGGAACCCTGAACCCGGAGGGTGCTTTTATCCGAGTTTAAGAATTCCGTTATCTCCTCCCATTGAAGCCGGGCTGATTTCCTTTGCCGGCACTCAGATTCTGGGCCGTAGCTGAATATAATTTTCTTTTTTTTGTGGTATACTGTGTATGTGGCATCCATAGGCTGTCTGGGTTGCGTATCTGCCTCCCGGAAAATTGTTAGTTTTGTGCGCTGTTTTACCCAAAACCCATTCAGGTATGCAAATGACAAACAAAGAACGGCTTGCCAGAGAAATTGCAGGGCATTTACTGCAAATTAACGCAATTAAATTGAATGCAGAAACCCCTTTTACCTGGGCCTCGGGTTTGCGCGCCCCGATTTATTGTGACAACCGGCTGAGTCTATCTTTTCCACCGGTTCGGGATGCGATTGCCGGGGCGCTTGCAGAGATTGTACGTCGAGACTTCCCTGAAGCGCAAATCATTGCGGGCGTCGCCACAGGTGCCATTGCCCACGGGGTACTGGTTGCCGAAAGACTGTATCTTCCTTTTGCATATGTTCGCAGTGCACCCAAGGCACATGGGCTGGAAAGCCGGATTGAAGGAAAGGTTCATGAAGGGCAGAAAGTGGTGGTCATTGAAGATCTCATTTCGACGGGTAAAAGCAGTCTGGCGGCCTGCAGGGCTCTGCAGAAAGAGGGCCTGGACCTGCTGGGTATGGCTGCAATTTTTTCCTATGAACTGGTGGCGGCCGGCAGAAATCTGGATGATGCCGGTTTCCCGGTGATCACGCTGAGCAGTTATCCCGCATTGCTGGAGGTGGCTGCCGAAAAGGGGTTTATTCCCCATGATGATCTGAAGGTGCTTCAATCATGGAGAGAGGATCCTGAGGCCTGGTCTGAAACCAAACAGTAATTTTTTATCATAAACCTGCTGGAACATGGCTACATTTGAAAAAGTTAATATACCGGTTGAAGCCGGCTGTGAAAAAGTTTTTTCCTTTCTCGGGGACTTCAGAAACTTTGAAGAATTGCTTCCCGACAAGGTAAAGAACTGGAGGGCAGATGAAAATTCCTGCTCTTTTACCATTGAGGGGTTTTCCGATATGTCAATGCGGATTGACGGGAAATATCCGTGCAGGAGCATTCATATTGTTCCTGATGGCAAAGCTCCGGCAGATTTCTCCCTGGAATACTTTTTCCGGGAAAAAGGTGACCAGCGCTGCGATGTGTCTGTTGTGTTCAAGGTGGCTCTGAACCCTTTCATGAAGACCATTGCCGCCGGACCCCTTCAGAAATTTGTGGACAAACTTGCCCGCAAACTCCAGGATCATTTTTTATAGATTGGTCACGACGCTGAAGGGGTGCTTTTTCTTTTTCCGGGCTAACCCCGTCTTTGCTTTATTCCGGCAGCATCTGCACTTCTTTCATTTCGTATGACTCCCGTTTTCCGCTGTTGCGCTGAAGGACTATTCTCCCATATTCGTTCACACTGGCTATACAGGCTTCGAAAACTTCTTCTCCTTTCCTGAAGCGCATCCGCTGTCCGTACCCAAGCAAGTGATGCAGGTATTCTTTATCCACTTCGGCCAGATGACCCTGAGCCAGCCGTTCATATTGCCTGCCTGTTTGGTGCAACAGATAATCCAGGCATTCGCGCAAAGCATATTTTTTCCCGCAAAGCAGGGAAAGCGAAGTTGGGTTGGGCAGGTCTGGGGGGAAGTGGGTCTGGTTGACATTGATCCCGATCCCCACAATACTCAGTTCGTAGGTCTGGCCCATGATCCTGTTTTCAATCAGGGTACCGGCAACTTTTTTGTTATCGGCAACAACATCGTTGGGCCACTTGATTTTGAAGACCTTATCCGGACACAATTCCGACAGGGCATTGCGTATGCCAACTGCCACGGATTTATTCAGGAAAAATTGCCGGGCGGGGGAGAGAAAGACCGGCTTCAGCAGGATGGATATCGTAAGGTTCTGACCCGGCTCACTCATCCAGCGGTTATCGCCCAGCCCCCTGCCTGCGGTTTGATTTCCTGCCTGCAGCACCCTGCCCTCTGCGGGAACCGGACCTGCTTCAATCATTCTCCAGAATTCCCGATTTGTAGAATCGGCTTCATCAAGATAGTGTAAGGAAAAGTGCATCCTGCCTGTTTTTTTTGTAAAGATAACACATCGTGATGAATCACTGATTCCGGAAATGATTCAGCTTATTACCGAAAAAGTAACCGGAAGGCAATATGTGGGTAAAATTCGTTAATTTTGCACGAAAAGAATAATGTTTAGCGAATGACAGAAAAAACTGAGATAAGAGACATATCTGCACTGCTTGTTGATGCAATCATAAAAGGAATACAGGAAAAAAAGGGACAGGAGATCATTCAGCTTAATCTTGGGAAAATTCATTCAGCGGTTTGTGATTATTTCGTGATTTGTCACGGGAATTCCAACACCCATGCCACAGCTATCGCTGAATCCGTAGAGGAAGAAGTAAAAAAGTCCACCGGTTTCAACCCTGCCCGCCGGGAAGGTTTTACCAACGGAGAGTGGATCTTGCTTGATTATCTGGATGTGGTGGTTCACATATTCCAGGAACCCGTACGTCGCTATTACCAGGTGGAAGAGTTATGGGCAGACGCCCCGCTGAAAAAGATTGCGGAGGAATGATCTTCGCGCTGGATGGTTTTGGTTTTTTGAAGTAAACATGAACATGACAGAATCAAAAGGAAAACAAAATAATGCGGGTAAGCCGCAAACTGACAAGTCTCGCGGAAACCGCCCTTCCGGTAATAACCGGGGTGGCAAGACTTCAGGAAAGCCTGAGGGCAAAAAGCCGGGGTTTAATTTTTACTGGATTTATGCAATCCTGGCGGCCGTGTTCATTGGCTTGCAATTTTTTAACTGGGGAAGCCCTGCGGTGGAAATATCGCAGATGCGGTTTGAAAATGAAATGCTGACCTGGGACGAGGAGGATGGCTCCGACATTGCCCAACTGAAAATCATCAACAAAGAAGAAGTTGAGGTTTTTATCAAGGAAGACCGGCTGGACAAAGAAAAATACGAGGATGCGGAACCCGGCCGCACAATCGGAGAAACAACGGGCCCTCATTATGTATTCAGGATCGCCTCGGTGGAAAATTTTGAGGCCATGATCAGGGAAACCCAGGCTGAGTGGCCGGTGGAAGACCGGTTTCCGGTCTATCCCGAATCACGGAAAAGCTGGGGAACTGACGTTCTCAGCTGGCTGCTGCCCATAGGTCTGCTGATCGCATTCTGGATTTTTATCATCAGACGAATGGCGGGAAGCGGGGGACCCGGGGGGCAGATGTTCAACATTGGTAAATCAAAAGCCACCCTGTTTGATAAAGACACCCATGTGAGCATTGACTTCAAGGATGTGGCCGGACTGGATGAAGCCAAGGTGGAGCTCATGGAGATTGTTGACTTCCTGAAAAACCCGAAAAAATACACTGAACTGGGAGGGAAGATCCCCAAAGGGGCATTGCTGGTCGGACCACCGGGAACCGGAAAAACCCTGCTGGCCAAAGCGGTGGCCGGTCAGGCGCAGGTGCCCTTCTTTTCACTGAGCGGATCTGATTTTGTTGAGATGTTCGTGGGAGTGGGGGCTTCACGGGTCAGGGATCTTTTCAAACAGGCCAAGGAAAAGGCTCCATGTATTGTTTTTATTGATGAGATAGATGCCATAGGACGTGCACGGGGTAAGAATCCGGTAACCGGCTCCAATGATGAGCGTGAGAATACCCTGAATCAGCTGCTGACCGAAATGGATGGATTCGGAACCAATGTGGGCGTGATCATCCTTGCCGCCACCAACCGTGCCGATGTCCTTGACAGGGCATTGCTCAGGGCCGGGCGTTTTGACCGGCAGATCCATGTGGAAATGCCTGACCTGACAGAGCGCAGGGCGATCTTCAAGGTCCATATGAAACCCCTCAGGCTGGAAAAGAACCTGGACGAAGAGTTCCTGGCCAAACAAACCCCCGGTTTTTCAGGTGCCGACATTGCCGATGTGTGTAATGAGGCCGCATTGATCGCAGCCAGGCGAAACAAGAAGGTGGTGGATAAGCAGGACTTCATGGATGCCATTGACCGGATTATCGGCGGACTGGAAAAACGAAACAAGATCATCTCCCCGCAGGAAAAGAAAGTGATTGCCTACCATGAATCCGGGCATGCTGCTGTCAGCTGGCAGCTGGAATATGCCCATCCGCTGGTAAAGGTAACCATTGTGCCGCGTGGTAAAGCACTGGGTGCGGCATGGTATCTGCCTGAAGAAAGGCAGATCACCACCTTTGAGCAAATGTATGATGAGCTGACAAGCACCCTTGGCGGCCGGGCAGCCGAAGATATTATTTTTGGCCAGGTATCCACCGGTGCGCTCAATGATCTTGAGAAGGTTACCAAACAGGCTTATGCGATGGTGGTTTATTTTGGGTTGAATAAAAAGATCGGAAATGTGAGTTATTACGACTCAAGTGGTCAGAATGAGTATAATTTCACAAAACCATACTCTGAGAAAACCGCCCAGACCATTGATGAAGAGGTCAGTGCCCTGATTGAAAAAGCCTATACGCGAGCAAAGGATATGTTGCTGACCAAAAAGGACAAACTCATGCAGCTTGGTGATCTGTTGCTTGAAAAGGAAGTAATTTTCCGTGAAGATCTGGAAAGGATATTTGGCAAAAGACCATTTCCGGATTCTGAACATGCACGTGAGCAGGGGTTTGGTGTGGGGTCTTCCATGAATACCAAAGAGGATGTCGAAAATCCGTTGACTGAAGCATAAATTCACCCAATGAAGGAGAGCACTTCCAAGGAGAAAGTTCTGAAGAAGATCCGCGATGCCCTGGTCAATGGCATGCCTGCCCCTTATGAGGGTGTTGACGGCAGTGTGGGTGTGTTTCACAAACCTGATGCTGACTATCGTGAAGAGGCTTTTGCTGAGGCACTCATCCGCGAAAAGGGGCGGTTTGTATTCTGCAAAGATGTGGATGAACTGACCAGCGGATTGCAAACCCTTTTATCTCAAAAAGGGATTAAGCAGGTTTTCTGTAGCGAAAATTTTCTTTTTGGGCTGCTGAAGGAGCTGAAGGTTGGGATTTCCGGAGAAACAGAAGATCTGCATGGATGCGGAGCAGCTGTAACAGGCTGTGAAGCCCTTGTTGTTCGTCACGGATCCGTTGTTTTGAGCAGCCGCCAGGCCATGAGTCGTAAAGGTTTTATCACACCCCCTGTTCATATTGTGGTTGCCACCAACAAACAACTGGCAGATGAGCCCAAAGATGTGTTTCGGTTTCTGCAGGCAAGGTACGGCAAGGAAATTCCGTCGCTGATCACCTTTGTTACAGGCCCCGGAAGAACTGCGGATATTGAAAAAAATCTGGTAATTGGTGCCCACGGTCCGAAAGAGTTGTATATTTTTATGCTGGATATCTCATCCACATTTCAATAAATTCAATGAATTCGCGCAGTAAAGGCTGCCTGACGTTCCCTAAATGGTTTGCAAATGAAAGATAACTGGCAAAAAATATACAGCAATACCTTGGAACACAAGCTAAAGATTGTTCAGGCTGTTCTGAAGGATGCCGGGATCAGGAGTGTCATCATGAATAAGAAGGATTCTGCATATCTTTTCGGAGAACTTGAGCTTTACGTGCAAACCGATGATGTAATGAAAGCAAAGCAAATAATCAATAAGGAGTTATTGTGAGTAATCTGGCCCGGCGAACAATTACAGGTATTGTATTGGTGTTATTGGTCATTGCATCTGTCATAACGCATCAATATTTTTTTTCATTGCTTTTCCTCATTTTTACCGGTATCGGGTTGTGGGAGTTTTACTCACTGGTAGAAAGGGCAGGGGTGTATCCAAATAAAACCGCAGGAATAATTGCAGGAATGGTTCTTTTTGCCACCAATGCGCTGATTGCAACCAACATCCTTCACCTGTCGTGGCTCTTGCTGAATTTTGTCTTTGTTTTTCTGATTTTTTTACTCGAATTATACCGGAATAATCCCAATCCGTTCACCAACATTGCATTTACATTTTTTGGGTTGCTGTATGTGGCACTCCCGTTTTCGCTGTTGAATTATTTTCCCAATCCGGCATTTCTGCCGGGGGTATATCACTCCAGCTTGCTGCTGGGTTTCTTTTTTCTTGTCTGGATCAACGAAACCGCTGCTTATGTGATCGGAACCGCGATCGGACGCCACCATCTCTTTGAGCGGGTTTCACCGAAGAAAACCTGGGAGGGAGCCATTGGAGGCGGGTTGCTGGCTCTTGTCAGCGCCGTGCTGATTGCATCCCATTATCAGCAGGTTTCAATGGCCGACTGGTTGATAATAGCCCTGATTGTGGTCGTTTTCGGCTCATACGGTGATTTATTTGAATCGATGTTCAAAAGGAGCATTAAGGCAAAGGACAGCGGAAATA
>PWIY01000312.1 GCA_003560215.1 Bacteroidales bacterium
CCCTTGTCGCTGTATTTTTTCCCATTGTTTTTCTGGAGGGGATGACCGGCCGGTTGTTCAGGGAGTTTTCCATCGTGATTGCCGGGGCGGTTCTTATTTCATCCTTTGTGGCCCTGAGTTTTACCCCCATGCTTTCCACCAAAATCCTGAAGCAGCGAAAGACCAGGGGACGGTTTTACCGGCAGACTGAAGGTTTTTTTAAGTCGCTGAACCTGGCTTACACGAACAGTCTTGAACGCTTTATGAAAAGGCGGTGGATGGCATTGCTCATCCTGGTGGCCTCAGCCGGCATGGTGGTGGTGTTGTTCAATGCGATACCGGGTGAGATGGCCCCGCTGGAAGACCGTTCACAGCTTACCATCAATGCCCGGGCTCCGGAAGGCACCACCTATGAATTTATCCGTGATTATATTGACGATATTGCGGATATGGCCGAAGAAATGGTGCCTGAAAGGGAATCCATTACCTCTATGGTATTTGGCGGTTGGGCCAATGTACGTGTCGTTTTGAAAGATCCTTCTGAGCGGGAAGCATCCCAGCAGGAAATCGCTGACCGGCTGTCGGTGGCCCTCCGGGAAAAGACCCGGGCCATGGCTTTCGTGAACCAGCAATCCACCTTCGGCGGAAGGCGTTCCGGGCGGCCTGTTCAGTATGTGATCCAGGCCCAGGACATTGAGCGCATCAGGGATGTGCTGCCAGCCTTTATGGAACGGGCGAATGAAAACCATGTGTTACAGGCCCCTGACGTGAACCTGAGATTTAACCTGCCGGAGATGCAGATCGAGATTAACAGGGATAAAGCCAATGCCCTCGGAGTTTCCACGCAGAATATCGGACAGACCCTCCAGCTGGCGCTCAGCGGCCAGCGGTTCGGTTATTTCTTTATGCACGGGAAGCAATACCAGGTGCTGGGTGAACTCAGCCGCGAAGACCGCAATACCCCGCTCGACCTGAAATCGTTGTATGTTCGTAACAACAACGGAGACATGATTCAGCTTGATAATCTTGTGACCCTGAGGGAGCGAACCGCTCCGCCCCAGTTATACCGTTACAACCGTTTTGTGTCGGCAACGGTTTCTGCCAACCTGGCACCCGGTTATACCATCAGTGAAGGCATTGAGGAGATGGATAAAATTTCGGACGAAGTGCTGGATGAAACTTTCAGAACCGCATTGGACGGAGACTCCAGGGATTACCAGGAAAGCGCTTCCAGCCTGATCTTTGCATTCGTGCTGGCCATTGTGCTGATTTTCCTTGTCCTTTCCGCCCAGTTTGAAAGTTTCAGGGATCCCCTTATTGTGATGATGACCGTGCCCCTTGCGATGACAGGTGCCATGTTGTTTCTCTGGTATTTTGGCATCACCATGAACATTTTCAGCCAGATCGGTATCATCATGCTGATCGGCCTGGTTTCCAAGAACGGTATCCTGATGGTGGAGTTTGCCAACCAGCGCAAACTGGCCGGCATGGCCAAGCTGGAGGCCATTAAGTATGCTGCCGCTGCGAGGTTCCGTCCCATTTTAATGACCAGTTTGTCGACCATTCTGGGTGTGATGCCATTGACGCTTGGGATGGGTCAGGGAGCAGAGGGAAGGATTTCGATGGGCGTGGCGGTGATCGGTGGTCTGATTTTTTCCACTTTCCTGACGCTCTTTGTGGTCCCCGCGGTTTACTCATACATCTCATCGGAAACAAAAAGTGCCGGGCCGCTGGATGAAGGCGTGCCGAATGAAGGATAATATTTTTCAAACAATAATAATGCGGATCAAAAGATGTACAGAAAACAGCTGATATTGATTGCAACCTTGTTGATGTTTCCTTTTTCATGGAGCCATGCACAAGAGGTTAAAAGTTTGCAGGAGGTGTTGGCATTCGGGCTGGAAAACAATTTCTCCGTCCGGATGGCCAGGAAAGGGCAGGAAATATCGGATAACAATTTCAGTCGTGGCAATGCGGGATTTTTCCCTTCACTGGATTTGCGAAGCCAGTATTCCGGGACCCGCAATAACACCGACAGGAGCAACCTGGATGGCACCACTTCTTCTTCCCGCGGAATACACAATACAGTGGCCAGTGTGAACCTGAGCCTGGGCTGGACCATATTCGACGGATTTCGTGTGCAGACTTCCTATGACCGCCTGGGTGTTTTACAGGAAATGGGGGAGCTGAACACGCAGCAGTCCATCGAAAACCTGATCGCCAGTCTGAGTGCGGAGTACTTCAACCTTATTCAGCATAAACAGCAACTGGAGAACCTGAAGTTTGCTGTGGAATTATCGCGGGAAAGGGTCCGTATCGACGAGGAGCGATACCTGCTGGGATCCGGATCGAGGCTGCAGCTGTTGCAGGCCGAGGTGTTTCTTAATGCCGACAGTTCGCGTATGACGAGGCAGGAAGAGGTTGTCAGGGCTTCACGTATCCGTCTGAATGAACTGATGGCCAAAGAAGACCTCAGGGATGGGGTGCAGCCTTCCGACACCATTATTCCGCTGGAGGATATTCTGATCCTTGAGAGTCTGAGGCGTTCCACGGAAGAAAATAACACCAGTTTGCGTGCTGCCGCCAAAAACACCACGATCTCTGAATATGAACAAAAGATGGTTGCTGCCAATACCTATCCTTATGTGAGCCTTAATTCTGGTTACGGGCTTTCCCACAACACTTATCAAACCGGAACTTACACCGATCAGCAGACCTTGGGTATGAATTACGGAATTACCCTGGGAATGAACCTGTTTGACGGCTTCAATCAGCGCAGGCGCATGAGCAATGCCCGGATAGAAGTGGAAAACAGCCTGCTCAGGGAAGATGATGCAAGGAATGCTGTAATGGCTGACCTGATCACCAACTATGAAGAGTACCTGAATTTCTTCCGCCTCATTGAGATGGAATCACAAAACCTGGATGTGGCTTATGAAACCCTGAATATTGCCATGGAGCGATACCGGC
>PWIY01000105.1 GCA_003560215.1 Bacteroidales bacterium
TGCCGTTGAAGCGGGCAAACCCGGTCACGATGTTCGGGGCATAAGTACGTTGTACCTCCAAAAATTCATTGTCATCCACAATGGAGTAAACAATGTCTTTTACGTTGTAGGGCTTGTTGGGGTGCTCAGGGATTATGGTATTGAGCTCATCTTCAAGCCTGTCGATGGGGTCATCACAGGGTATGGCCGGTGGCTCTTCCAGGTTGTTTTGCGGCATGTAGCTGATCATTTTGCGGATCAGCAGAATGCCTTCCCGCTCGTCTTCAGCGATCTGGTGGGCCACGCCTGATTTGGTGCCGTGTGTGTTGGCCCCTCCCAGCTCCTGCTCGGTAACGGTTTCACCGGTCACGGTTTTAACCACCTTGGGCCCGGTCACGAACATATAGCTGTTGTCTTTGGTCATTATCGAGAAATCGGTCAGGGCAGGAGAATATACTGCACCTCCGGCACAGGGGCCAAAAATCCCGCTGATCTGGGGGATTACCCCGGATGCCATGATGTTGCGCTGAAAGATCTCGGCATAACCGGCAAGGCTGTTTACACCTTCCTGGATACGGGCACCGCCACTGTCGTTGAGCCCGATTACAGGTGCTCCCATTTTCAGGGCCTTGTCCATGACTTTACAGATCTTTTCTGCATAGGCCAGTGAAAGTGATCCGCCAAAAACGGTGAAATCCTGTGCAAACACATAAACGATACGTCCGTCAATGGTTCCGTAACCGGTAACCACGCCGTCAGAATAAAAGTGTTTGTCTTCAAGTCCGAACTCGGTGCACCGGTGTGTTACGAACATATCAAATTCTTCAAAACTTCCGTCATCCAGCAGAAGTTCAATTCGTTCCCTGGCTGTTAGTTTGCCCTTCTGGTGCTGGGTGTCAATTCTTTTTTGTCCACCGCCCAGCTTGGCCAGTTCCCGTTTTTTTAATAATTCCCTAATTTTTTCTTCGAAAGCCATACAACCTGAATATTAAAGTGTTACGATTTGTTTTTGTCTTCGCACAACTCCATGAGTACACCATGGGTGGACTTGGGGTGGAGGAAAGCAATGTCAAGGCCTTCCGCTCCTTTTCTGGGTTCCTTGTCTATCAGCCGGATGCCTTTTTCGTCCAGCTGTGCCAGGGCATTGTCGATTCCTTTAACGGCAAAAGCCATGTGGTGAACGCCTTCTCCTTTCTTTTCCACATACTTGCCGATGGGCCCCTCAGGGTCGGTTGACTCGAGGAGTTCAATTTTGGTGTCACCGACCTGGAAAAAAGCCGTACGGACTTTCTGATCTGCCACTTCCTCGATGGAATAGCATTTCATTCCCAGTACTTCTTCATAAAACCGGATGGACTCATCCAGATTCTTTACCGCGATTCCGATGTGTTCGATGTGTGATATGTTCATTGGTGTTGGTGATTAAAGGGTTGAAAAACAGGGTATAAAAGATGTTTTTGACGACGAGTTGTTAATTTTGTAACAGCAACACATTGCTGGCCACCAAAATTCTGTGAATTTTGCCGCAAAGATAGAGAATAAAAGTGAAACCGCTGATATATTTAAGGCATAAATAGTTGATTTTATGTTTACTTAAGTCAGAGGTTGCCAGAAGTAAGATGAAAGATGTAACCTTGGTTGACCGGTGAAGGTTTGTAGGCGATAATCGATGATGAAAACTTCAATCAAAATCCTGTGGATCGTCCATGGAATATGTTGAGATGATTTTGCCAATAATTTGGCCGGGGTACACTGCGATGGGATCACCGGATGATCCAGGGCATCTCCACATCCCAGTTTTCCCGTACCTGCAAAGTTTCAGGAAACATATAGACCGGGTCGGGCTGCTCCCTCATTAAATAGTTGCCTGTGTCCCACTTACCTGTTTCGTCCTTGTCGTCGATGAGCCTGACCGAATAGGTGGCCGGATCCAGGTATTCAAAACGATAGGTGCCGTCGTCCCGGATGATTTTGGACTGCAACACATTCTCATTCCCGTCGAGCAACTCAAGGATGTATTGGTTATCATGGTGGGGAAGATCAATATTCAGGATCACCCTTCCGTAGTTTTCCGTGGAGGTGGTGGTAAAACGTGCCTGAAGCGTGTCATTGGTTTTCCCGAATATATCGGTAATGGCACCAGGCAGAATTTTTAGCTGATGGGGTGTCTCAGGTTTGGGCAGCGGCTCAATATACAGGGTGCGACGCACATGATCCCTGAAGTTAAAACTGATTTCTGTCGGGATGGTGTCGTGTTCAAATAAGGTAATCTTTGCGGGATCAATATCAGCGATGGGATGCTCGGAGCGTATGCCCAGATTGCTGTGGTAGGGAACAGCGGAAGCACGCCGGTAGTTCATGGATATTTGCAGCGGATCGTATTCGATCTCTGACGGGTCTCTTTCCCTTCTGCGGCGTGGAACCGTGCTGTGCCGGATGGTATCAAGCACCCTTTCCTGGTCAAGGACTTCCAGAAAGAGGGAATCTCTCCCTGTATCAGGAAACCAGATCCTGAGGGTGTCTTTCCTGCTATTGAATTCGGGGATATACCAGTCATCTTCATCAAAAGGCCTGCGAATTTCCCTTACCCAGGCAGAATCATACGGAACCCTGAAGGCCACCCGTATCATTCCCTGCCGTTCAAGTGATGAAGAAACGACCCTTTGGGTGGTGTCCTCTTCCTGAAACAGGTACAGGGTGTAAAAATTTTCCGGTGCATGCATTTCGTCCGGAAGCAAAGTATCTGCCGGATACAGTGTGTCGGCCTGCAGCAGGGTGTCTGGTACCGTTTCTCCTTCCTGGCCTGCGGGGGTTGTGGTAAGTTCTTCTTCCGTAACCCCTTCCGGATCCTCAATATCCCCATTGCCATTTTCATCCTCATCTTCAGGAATGGCTGGCTCTTCAATATATTCAGGTGTTACCAGACTGTCGATAAACGCGATTTTTTCATCCGGCAGATCGTACAGGAA
>PWIY01000341.1 GCA_003560215.1 Bacteroidales bacterium
ACCTGATCACTGAAGACGGCACACGGATCCCCAACGAAGAGATCACCCTGCCCCCTCCGCCGCCCAGGAGCTACGCATTCTGCTCCGACACCGCCTATACCGAATCATTTATAGACCAGGTGCGCCACACAGACCTTCTGTACCACGAAGCCACATTCATGCACGACAAGGCGGATATTGCCAGGCAGAAACTGCATTCGACCACCATCGAGGCGGCCACCCTGGCAAAAAAAGCAGGAGCAGGCACACTGTTGATCGGACATTATTCAGCCCGGTACAAAGAACTGGAAGACTTTCGCAGGGAAGCAGCCACAGTTTTTCCGAACACCATCCTGGCAAGGGAAGGGGAAACCATCGAAATAAATCACGGGCCAAACACTGCAGCTCAACCAAAGGAAGACTAGAAGAATAAACCGGAAAGCGCGGCCGGCAGTATCTTTTCAGATTTATTGAGCAATTGATGGCGCTGCAGCACAGCCACGATTTCCGCCTCCTTATGCCTGCACCCCGGTAAGTCTGCTTCAAGTTGCTTCCATAAGGGAACTTTTTGCCCGGGAGTTCCTGCTTCTTCGACCGAAACCCGTATTTCAGCATGTTGAATGAATCCCTTTTCAACCTTCAGTACGGACACAAGATGCTGATCCAGGTAACTGGCCTCACCAAAAAACGCATAATCGGGTGAATAGCCAAAATTCCAGTGCCACTGCGAATACTTCTCATCTGCCAGCGCCTGAACCCTTGCAATTTCACCGGCAGTCAGCTCCCGAACCTCCGGAGAACCGAAATAGTCCATCAGCCAGCCTTCAAACATGGCCCGGAACCCGTCAAAGGGAGGCGGATTTTTCATAAAACTGCTCACATTGGCCACCTTACTGCGAACCGAAGCAACACTCCTGTCGATATACCGCTCCGGTATTACACGGATGGATTCATTCAAAACCGGCAGGTCTGCATCATACAGCAGGGTACCATGATGCAGCACGCGTTTCCGGAATACATGCTCGGCATTGCCCGACACCTTCAGTCCGTTTACCCTGATGTCATTCTTTCCTTCAAACCGGGCCGGAATCCCAAGTGAAGCCAGAAACTCCACCACCGGGGCGGTGTGCTTTCTGAAGTCGACGAGTTTGCCCTCCTCCCCGTTGCGGATAAAGGTGAAGTTGACATTACCCGGACTGTGAAACACCGTACCACCTCCTGAAAGCCTGCGAACTACAGGAATTCTGTTCCGGCTTACATAAGGATAATTCACTTCACCGAGTGCATTCTGATGCTTGCCGATCACTACCGATGGCCGGCTCTGCCAGAGCATGACCGACTCATGGCCGGCCTCCCGTAGAAGGTATTCCTCCAGCGCAAGGTTGAAAAAAGGGTCGTCGGAGCGATTCTGCACAAAGATCATAGTTGTGCCTGGAGGTTATCGAGGTGGTTTTTAATTTTACGAAGTATGTAGGCGTCCGACAACTCATTCTGTAACTGTGCCAGCACCTCAGGATCCGAAATATTGGACAGGGCCCGTTTGCGAACATCAAAGTCATCATCACTGATGATCACTTTTTTGAGCACCTCCACATCCTGGATCCGGGTAACCGCCTGGCCACGCACGTAATAATCGCTGTCATTCAGGGCAATATCAACAATCACTTCCGGATCGGTGATTTGCTGTACTGCCAGGGCACGCACATAATAATCACTGTCGTTACGGGCAATACGGGCCAGCACATCCTGGTCCGTAATTTTTTTAAGGGCATCCGAACGAACATAAAAATCACTGTTGCAGCAGGCAATATCCGCAAGCATATCCTGGTCAGTGATTCCCCTGACCACGGCTGACTTGATATCCCGGTCGGTAAGACCCTCGAGCAAACTGGCCAGCACATCGTTACTCCTGATGTTGCTGAGGGCATCCTTGCAGATGTAATAATCGAACTGACAGTTCAGCACAATGTCGGCAAGCACGTTCGGATCTGTGATCTTTTTAACGGCAGCCAGACGAACGTAATAATCGGGATCGGAATTTGCAATTTGCTTCAGGGCCTCCTGGTCAGAGATCCTTTCCACGGCAGACTGCCTGACAAGTTCACTGGAATCGGTTGAAGCCACTTTCAGAAGTACTTCCTCGTCCTCCACCTCACGCAGGGCCTGCAGCCTGGTACTGTGACGGGGGTCATCAAACAGGCGCTTCATCAGTCCTTCATCTGACGATCCGTGTTTCCCGGAAGTGTTCGCGCCCTGGTCATTCATGACGTTTGTTTTTTACCGGCATTGTGGCCATACGTGCAAGACCTCTATGACAAATTTAGCAAAAAGCGGCAAATGCCACATGCGCTTTTTTTATAACTTTGTCAGGTTTTTTTGATAACACTTCCAGCATTCAGATATATTATGGACAACATCCCAAAGCATTATTCCCCGGACAATACAGAAGAAAAATGGTATAAAGAGTGGATCGACAAAGGTTATTTTCACTCCGAACCTGACGACCGGGAGCCCTATTCCATGGTAATCCCGCCACCCAATGTAACGGGGGTGCTGCATATGGGGCACATGCTCAACAACACCATTCAGGACGTACTGGTGAGGCGGGCCAGAATGCAGGGATACAATACCTGCTGGCTTCCCGGCACCGATCATGCATCCATTGCCACCGAAGCCAAGGTGGTCAATAAGCTGAAGGAGGAAGGGATCAGCAAGAAAAGCCTTAGTCGTGATGATTTCCTCCGCCATGCCTGGGAGTGGAAGGAAAAGCACGGTGGCATTATCCTGGAACAACTTAAAAAACTTGGTGCCTCCTGCGACTGGGCACGCACCAGGTTTACCATGGACAAAGAACTTTCGGACTCCGTGATACGCACCTTTGTTGACCTTTACGAAAAAGGCAAAATTTACCGCGGTGTAAGGATGGTCAACTGGGACCCCAGGGCACTGACCGCCCTGTCGTACGAAGA
>PWIY01000179.1 GCA_003560215.1 Bacteroidales bacterium
TGCGAAAAGCCAGCCAGAATTTTCCGAATTGTCCGGTAAAATCCTCATGGTGCAGATGCAGCCAGTCGTAGGTGGGCAACTTTCCGGCCAACACCTCCTCATCATACACCTCATCGTAGGGGATCTCTGCGTAGGTCAGGGCCAGGGTAACCGCATCATCCCACGGAAGGCTGTTGGGAGGCGTATATACAGCAATTTCGGGTACCTTGTGCAACCGGATCTCCTCCTTATTCACTTCCGGGTCGGCAATCTCACGAAGGATTCCGCCTGCCTGCACATCCGCAATCACTTCAAAGCTGACACCCCTCACCACAAGCTCCTCCTCAAACTCGGGATGATGGTCAAACATAAAACTGCCACCCCGGTAATTCAACAACCAGCTTACCTCCACATCGTAGGTCAGCACATGATAGGCGATGCCGTATGCTTTGAGGTGGTTGCGCTGTGAATCATCCATCGGGATCAGAATCTGGGCAGCAAAACCCTGCACACCGGCACCAGCCAGCAAAAACAATAAAACGATATAACGTACAAGAACCATATAACGTACTAAAACCATAACCCAAAATTTTTTGTCCTCTCCAGTAAACCATCAAACCCCGTGCCTGGTTCAATGCATAACCAACCAACAACCTCCCTGGCCGTTTACCAGCCCATCGGCAACTTCCCCATCCCTCTGCCCATGAGAACCAACAACGGGAGAGTGCGGAGCACTCGACCAACCAACAACCTCCTCGCCCGTTTCCCGAACCATCGGCATCTTCCCCATCCCTCTGCCCATGAGAACCAACAACCAGGAGGGTGCGAAGCACCCGTCAACCATTCGGGGCGCCAGCCCCGAACTAAAACGGCACCTCATCATCGTCCATGTCATTCATTTTGGACGGAATGGTAAAGGTATTCTGGTCATCGAACGACTCTGAAGGTTTCATCTCGCCACCCTCAAGGTACCCGGCTGTTTCGTAATCTGTAAATTTCGCAAAATTCTGAATGAAGCGCAAGTCGATGTCTTTCAGGGCACCGTTCCGGTGCTTGGCAATGATAAGCTGGGCAAGGCCTTCGGTTGAGTTTCCCTGTTCATCCTCAGTAATCTGATAGTATTCCGGACGGTAGATGAACAATACCATGTCGGCGTCCTGCTCAATGGCACCTGATTCACGCAGGTCGGAGAGTACCGGCCTTTTTGAACCACCTCTGGTCTCCACGGCACGGCTCAGCTGAGAAATCGCAATTACCGGAACATCCAGCTCCTTGGCCAGACTCTTCATGGAGCGGGAAATATTGCTGATCTCCTGTTCACGGTTTCCGCGGTTGTTATCGTTGCCTCCGCTCATCAGCTGCAGATAATCCACAATGATCAGCTGCACATCATGCTGCGCCTTCAGTCGCCGGCATTTCGCCCTAAGCTCAAAAATGGAAAGGGCCGGGGTATCGTCAATAAAAAGGGGGGCGTCTGTAAGTGTATTCAGCCGCGCGTTCAATTGTTCCCACTCATATTGCTCCAGCTGCCCCCTTCTGAGTTTATCAGCAGCAAGTTCAGACTCACTGGCAATCAAGCGGGTCACAAGCTGAACCCCTGACATCTCAAGAGAGAAAACCGCAATGGGCTTTTTAAAGTCGACTGCCATGTTCCTGGCCATGGAAAGCACAAAAGCGGTTTTACCCATACCCGGGCGGGCGGCAAGAATGATCAGGTCAGATTTCTGCCAGCCAGCGGTAACCCGGTCCAGCTCAGCAAACCCGCTGGGGATTCCGCTGATATGCCCTTCCTGGTTCTTGGCTCCCTCAATCTGTTGCACTGCCTGCTTGATCAGGGAGTGCATGTCATCATAATTGCGGCGCAGGTTGGTTTCACTTACCGCAAACAACTGCTGCTCGGCCTTGTCAAGTATGTCAAACACATCCGTGGTATCCTCATAAGAATCTTTGATGATCTCGGAGCTGATGCGTATCAGCTCACGCTGCAGGAATTTCTGCAAAACAATGCGGGCATGGTATTCCACGTTGGCGGCACTGGCCACCCGGTTGGTCATCATGGTAATACTGTAAGCCCCGCCCACAACTTCCAGTTCTCCTTTTTTCTTCAGGGCTTCAGTCACTGTCAGAATATCCACGGGCTGCCCGCCGGAAAAAAGATCCTGGATCACCGCAAAGATCTTCTGGTGCGACTCCTTGTAAAAAACCTCAGGTTTAAGCAAGTCCACCACATTGGTCAGCGCATTCTGCTCCAGCATCATGGCGCCCAGTACAGCCTCCTCCAGATCAATCGCCTGGGGCGGAACCCGCCCGTGATCTGTATAATCTGCCGGGTAAAATGATTTTCTCACCTTTCTTCCGGATGACTCCCGGACTTTTTGCTCTTTTTCTTCCATACCTCAAAAATAATCAATCAATCAAGTACCCGGAAGTTTATGCAGGCAAATAATTATTAACAATGGGCCTGTGCCTTAATTCCCGTTGATAACACGGAACTCGGTGCGCCTGTTTCTTGCACGTCCCTCAGCCGTTTCATTGGTATCCAGGGGCCTGGTATCAGCAAAACCTTTATAGGAAAGCCGCCCGGGTGATATACCCTGCTCAGTGAGGTAATTGTATACACTCCTGGCCCGGTTTTCTGACAGCTCCATGTTGTAGTCAAAACTCCCGGTACTGTCGGTGTGCCCCCTGATCTCCACATGTACGTCAGGGTTATCTTCCATAAATCGTCGCAGGCGCTCAAGCTCATAATAAGAGGCCTCCTGCAGGGCATAATGATCGGTTTCAAAGAAAATATTTCTTAACACCACGGCTGCTCCTTCCCGCACCGGTTGCAGTGCAATGTCTCTCAAATGTGGCTCCACCACTGTTCGCACCCCCTCATAACTGAAATGTTCTGAGAAAAAGAGGTAACCCCTCATGGATACATTCAGTGCCAGATCACGACCCGTGGGGATGGGGATCAGAAA
>PWIY01000391.1 GCA_003560215.1 Bacteroidales bacterium
AAGTCCAACATTAAAATTCTGCTGGCCGAAGATGATCCCAACCTCGGCACCATTCTGAAGGCCTATCTTGAGGCCAAAGGATTTTCAACCACATTGTGCGCCGACGGACAGGAAGCCTATGATGCCTACCTGAAAGACAATTTTTCTTTTTGCGTGCTGGATGTCATGATGCCGGTCAAGGACGGCTTCACCCTGGCCAGGGAGATCAGAAAAGTAGACAAAAAGGTCCCCATCCTGTTCCTGACTGCCAAAAACATGCAGGATGACATTCTGGAAGGGTTGAAAATCGGCGCTGATGACTATATCACCAAGCCCTTCAGCATGGAAGAGCTTTTGCTTCGGATCACAGCCATTCACCGCCGCACATACGATGAGAAACCCGGTGATTCTGACAAAACCCTTTTCCGGATAGGAAAATATACCTTTGATTATGCAAGGCAGATATTGAAGCACGACAGCAGGGAAGAAAAGCTCACCTCCAAGGAGGCCCAGCTGCTCAAAATGTTATGTGACCGGGCCAACAATGTACTTGACCGGTCGGAAGCACTGAACAAGATCTGGCTTGACGACAATTACTTCAATGCAAGAAGCATGGATGTGTATATTTCAAAGCTGCGAAAATACCTGAAAGATGATCCGGAAGTGGAGTTGCTGAATGTACATGGCAAAGGCTTCAAGCTGCTTATTCCTGAAGGGGAGAATTCGTGACCAAAACCCGTACCAGTCATCAGTCACCGGTTTTTTCCGGCAAGCTTCGGGAAAAAGGGCTCCCGGGCTTCTATGATTTGGGAAAGATCTGGAACCCTTCATGGTTTCAGGGCAACAGGAAAAACAAAAACTATTTTGAAGGGTGGTATATCAAGCTCGTGGATGCGGGCGGCAAACACACCTGGTCATTTATCCCCGGAGTTTCCCTCCATCAGAAAGACCACCATGCCTTCATCCAGGCGATTGACGGAAAAACCGGAGAAACCTGGTATTTCCGGTTTCCGGCAGAGTCATTTGTCTTCTCAAAAAATGACTTCCGTGTTCAGATCGGCAACAACGAAATAACCCGCAACCACATCAGCCTGGATCTCCAATCGCCTGAGGGTATATTTCAGGGCGAAGTGTCTTTTTCCGGGCAAACACCGCTGAAGGCGACTTTGCCAAGACCAGGCATCATGGGATGGTACCGTTATGCGCCCTTCATGGAGTGCTACCATGGTGTGGTCAGCATGGATCATCACCTGGAAGGCCGCTTGAACCTCAATGGCGCGACAGTGGATTTCAGCCACGGTAAAGGTTATATGGAAAAAGACTGGGGCGCCTCCATGCCAGAAACCTGGATATGGATGCAGTCAAATCATTTTCAGGAAGACAGCACCTCATTCATGCTCAGTGTAGCCAATGTTCCCTGGTTGGGGAAAAGTTTCCCGGGGTTTCTGGGGTTTTTCCTGTATAAAGGCCAAAAACATCTTTTTGCCACCTACAACGGGGCAAAAATCACCCGCCTGGAGCGAAATGATCATCTTCTTTTGATGACCCTTGAAAAAAAGAACCTTCTTCTGGAGATACGGGGAGAGCAGGGAAAAACCATCCCGGGTAAGAAAAACAATGGCGGAGCACTGAAAGCTCCCCGGCAGGGACAAATGAACAGGGTGATCCACGAAAACCTGAATGCCAGCCTGCATATTGCAGTCAGAACCAAAAACGACACCCTCATCTTTGAGGGTACCGGCAGGCATGCAGGGCTGGAAATGATCGGAGATGTAACCAGGCTGCGATCCTGAACATAAACCGTTTCGCCTTGTTGATATTTTAGAAAATCAACACAAAAGATGTTGAATAAAACGTGCCGGTTTGCTATCTTTGCAAATCAATTTAAAATTGGTCTAAATAAGATTGTGATGGTGCATTGCAGCACCGGCAGCCAACGAATGACCCTTCATGGAAGATAAGAATAACGACATACTGAGTGAAGTAACCGGTTCGGATTACAAATACGGGTTTTACACCGACATTGACATGGACCAGGCACCTCCCGGGCTCACGGAGGACACCATTCGATTTATTTCAGCGAAAAAAAATGAGCCTGAATTCATGCTGGAATTTCGCCTGAAAGCCTTTCGCCACTGGCAGACCTTGCAGGAGCCGGACTGGGCTCACGTAGAATACCCTCCCATCAACTACCAGGATAAGATATATTATTCGGCTCCACGCAAAAAGCCCAAATATGAAAGCATGGACGAGGTGGATCCGGAGCTTCTGGAGACCTTTGACAAGCTGGGCATCCCCCTGGATGAACGCAAAAAACTTGCGGGTGTGGCGGTCGATGCCGTAATGGACAGTGTGTCTGTGGGATCCACATTTAAAAAGACCCTCTCGGAACACGGAATCATTTTTTGTTCTTTCAGCGAGGCATTGCAGAAATACCCCGACCTGATCCAAAAATACATGGGAAGCGTTGTCCCCCATACTGACAACTTTTTCGCGGCCCTGAACTCAGCCGTTTTCAGTGACGGTTCCTTTGCCTACATCCCCAAAGGGGTCAGGTGCCCGCTGGAACTGTCCACCTACTTCCGCATCAATGCAGCAAACACCGGGCAATTTGAGCGAACCCTCATTGTGGCGGAAGAAGGGAGTTACGTCAGTTATATGGAAGGCTGCACCGCCCCGATCCGCGATGAACACCAGCTTCATGCGGCCATTGTTGAGATTGTTGCACACAAAGATGCTGAAGTCAAATACTCCACCGTTCAGAACTGGTGGCCCGGCGACAAAGACGGCAAGGGAGGGGTTTATAATTTTGTTACAAAACGCGGGATATGCGAGGGTGAAAACTCAAAAATATCCTGGACCCAGGTTGAAACAGGTTCGGCCATTACATGGAAGTACCCCAGCCTGATACTGAAGGGAGACCGGTCGACCGGTGAGTTTTATTCGGTGGCTGTAACCAACA
>PWIY01000127.1 GCA_003560215.1 Bacteroidales bacterium
GCAGCATTTCATTGCTCAGGCAGGAAACCGATCTTTTTCTTGGCCGTTTGGACATAAAAAAGTCTTTTTGCTGACCTCACAGGGTCAGCCCATATGATGATTCCGAAACGAAAAACATAGCCAACCTTAAATATCTGAAGTTATGAAGATCCTTATTTTATGCACAGGCAATTCCTGCCGCAGCCAGATGGCCCATGGTTTTCTGGAGTCTTTTGATGACCGCCTTACTGTACGCTCGGCCGGCACTGAAGCTTCGGGGAAATTAAATGAAAAGGCTGTAGCTGTGATGAAAGAAACCGGCATCGACATCAGCCACCACACTTCTGATCCGGTCGAAAAGTATCTTGAGGATGAGTGGGATTATGTGATCACCGTTTGTGGCGGGGCTGAAGAAAACTGCCCGGTATTCATGGGCAAAGTGAAACATCGCCTGCATATGGGCTTTGATGATCCATCTCATGTAACCGGTAGTGAAGAACATATCCGGAGTGAGTTTCTCCGGGTCCGGGATGAGATCAGAAATGGGTTTTACCGGTTGTACAAAGAACAGATTGAGCCGGCTTTGTGAACGGTATTTCCATCTGCAAGTGAATGCAAAAAAATATCTCTTCAAATCTTTTCCATAAATCCAAAAATAAGAACAATATGACTGACCCGGTTAAGCAAGCGGCAATTCCTGATCAACCCAAAAAAACCATCGGACTGTTTGAGAAGTACCTGACAATATGGGTGGCCCTGGGGATACTGGCCGGCATTGTGATCGGATACTTTGCTGGCGACCGGATAGAAGCAATATCAGACATGGAAATAGCGCGGGTAAACATTCCTGTGGCTGTCCTGATCTGGCTGATGATCTATCCGATGATGCTCCAGGTAGATTTCTCCAGTATTAAGAAAATCGGTAAAAAACCAAAAGGGGTGGTATGGACGCTGATCATCAACTGGGCCATCAAACCCTTTACGATGGCATTTTTTGCGTGGATATTCTTTGATAAGCTGTATGCTGCCTGGATTGATCCGGCCCTGGCGGGTGAATACATTGCTGGTGCCATTATTCTGGGGGCGGCGCCTTGTACGGCCATGGTGTTTGTATGGTCCTACCTTACTGACGGAGATCCCAATTATACCCTGGTACAGGTTTCCGTCAATGACCTGATCATCCTGGTGGCTTTTATTCCGATTGTCGGGCTGTTGCTTGGAATAACCGATGTGATTATTCCCTATGAGACCCTTGCGGCCAGTGTGGGTATCTTCGTGGTGATCCCCCTTGTGGCCGGTGTGATCACCCAGCGGTTATTGTTGCGGTCAAGAGGGGAGAGGTGGTTTAAGAAATCCTTCCTGCCACGGCTCAAGCCAGTCAGTATTGTGGCACTGCTGATCACCCTGGTGCTTTTGTTTGCCTTCCAGGGGCAAAACATCCTGAATAATCCGCTGATCATTCTGCTGGCCGCCATTCCACTGGTGATCCAGACCTATTTCATATTTTTCGTGGCCTGGTTCGGCGGAAGAAAACTAAGGTTGCCCCATGCGGTTTGTGCTCCCGCAGCCATGATTGGTGCCAGCAATTTTTTTGAACTGGCAGTGGCTGTGGCAATTGCCTTGTTTGGTCTGCAATCACCGGCTGCACTGGTAACAGTTGTCGGTGTACTGGTGGAAGTTCCGGTAATGCTCTCGCTTGTGGCTTTTGCAAACCGGAAAAAGTATTGATTCGGGTAGCACCACTGTCAGACGATCAAAACTGCCAGGCGATCAACAAAAAACCGCATAGAGCACTTGCCCTATGCGGTTATCTTTTGGCTACAGATAGCTTACTCTGCAACTTCCAGGCGCTTTGCCTCCATGGTGTAATCGGGATAATAATCCTGATCGTTGGCGCTGATCCACTCCTGCATTCTGTGCACGTTGTGCAGTTTGTTGTTGCAGTGGTCTTTCCGCTCCTCATGGCGCTCAGGGTTGGCCGCTGCATTTTCTTCAGCCCGGGCCAGGCGTTCACTGGTAATTTCTGACTTGTTTAAAACTCCGGAAACCATTACAGTGGAACCTTCCAGCTCCTTATCAAAGTAAGTAATGTCATTTCCTGCATTGATCCTGAAGTAATGTTCGCCATCAGTAATAAAAATGCTTCTTCCTGATGATTCGCAAACCCAGCTGACCTTTCCTTTGATGGTAACTTCCTCACCAACGTTGCTGGCTGCTTCCTCAAGAAACTGGCTGATGCCGGGTACATGACTCTTATTCAGCTCTTTCCCTCCATCACCTGCAGTAGAAAGGGAACAGGCTGTAAAGACAAAGGCCATTAGAAAAGTGGTAATTCCAATAATCCGCAATCTGGTATTCATAATGACAAACTGGTTAGATTAATTTATGGGTTAGTTCTCAACTTAGACAACAAAATACAGGCCAGGTTTAATTTAAAGTGGAATTTAAGCTTTAAGCACCAGGCCACATTGGAAACCTGATCATGCAGCCGTATTTTGATTTTTGATATGCAAAGATAATTGATTTACTTTAATGGTTATATTTGTTGCCAGCACCCGATGATTGTCCATTTAAAACCTAAACACATGAAACTTCTATCACTTATTGCCCTGATTGCCGGAATGCTTTTGTTAAACAGTTGCGGTTTACGCAGCGATGATGCGACCCTTGGTACTGAACTTGAGAACCCCACTGAACAGGCTTTTTTCAATAACCTGGCACAATTGTGCGGACAATCTTTCGAAGGTCAGCAGGAATACATGCGTGAAGGCCGGGAAAGCTGGGAAGACATGCACTTTGTAATGCATGCCACAGTTTGTGAAAATGACAGCATTTATTTGCCCTTCCACATTGATGATGATCATTCACGGACCTGGATGTTTCTGGTGGAAGACGGCAAGCTCAGGTTCCGCCACGACCACCGTGATCCGGACGGCACCCCCCAGCGCTCCACCATGTA
>PWIY01000292.1 GCA_003560215.1 Bacteroidales bacterium
AGCAGGGTGATCAGTCCGGCACCTGCCGCAAAAAGGAGGCTGCGCAGGGCGTCTGCCCTGAACAGGGCGATTCTGGCTTTTTCCAGTTCACGGATGACTTCCTGTATCTGCACCGACATGCCGGGTTCCTGGGCCATCAGATCGGCAAATCCCTGATCTTCCATCTGACTGGTAAAAGATAAAAACGCACGGGGGGCGATGTAAAGAATCAGGGAAATCCCTGCTGTAAATGCCAGTGCGGTAAGCAAGGGCTGGCTTTTGATGTTTAGTCCCGACGGATCCTTCGAGAACTTGTACAAGCCCAGAAAAGCCAGGGCTGGAATACAGAACTCTGCGATGACCAGTGTCATCGATACTGCCCTGAATTTATCATACCCGGGTACATAATTGATAAAGAAGTCTGTCAGTGGCATGAAATTTTTGCCCCAGGAAAGCATGACTGACAGGATGATGGCTGCCAGCAGGCTCCATTTCAGTGAGCCTTTTACATAATACAGTGATAGCAAAAAGAAAAACAAAACAACGGCACCCACGTATACCGGTCCGGAGGTGAATGGCTGGTTCCCCCAGTAACTGTTTTCGCTGCCGACAATCCCCTGGTAATTCGGATCCACAGCCTCCATGGCCCTGTCATGATCACCCAGCGGCCCGGTAGCACCTCCTTTGGCATTGGGGATGAGTAAGGTGAAGGTCTCTTCTATTCCATAACTCCAGTTTGTAATGTACTCTCTGCTCAGTCCGCCCCGGGCAGTTTCCTCACCATCGCTGATGGTCAGTTCGGTGCCCCCGCGCATGGTTTCGGAGGTATAGGAGTAGGTGCCCCAGAAATTTCCGATGTTGATGCCGATGGCAACCACCAGTCCGGCAAGCAACACACCGAATTTTTTCAGAAATGCAGTTGTTTGCTTATCCCTGATGTGTTCATAAAGCTGAAAGGCACCATAAATGGCCACAATCATGCCCAGATAGTAGGTCATCTGGTAGTGGTTGGCAAAAAGCTGCAGCCCCATAAAGACGGCAAAAAGCACACCGCCTCCCAGAATGTTTCCCCTGAAGGTATAGATAATGGCGCCCATTACCGGGGCCATATATCCGATGGCCACTGCTTTGGAATTGTGTCCCGCTTCAAGAATGATAAAATGATAGGACGAGAAGGCAAAAGCCACAGACCCTGCCAGGGCAACCCATGGATTGACCTTCAGCAGCAGCATAAAAATGAAAAAGCCCGCAAAATAAAGAAATATCATATCTGCAGGCCTTGGCAGCCATAAAGTCATGACATCATGAAAGAAATCGGCAATGTTGTTGGCCCACTGAACGGAGATCTGAAAAGCCGGCATGCCACCGAACATGCTGTTTGTCCAGAGTGGCTCCTGCCCGGTATCTTCGCGAAAGTCGGCGATCTCTTTGGCCATTCCCTGCCAGTTGACAATGTCAGGCTGCTTGAGTTGCCGGCCTTCAAGCACAGGGTTTACATAAGCAACGGCAAGAATAAGAAAAATGATGATGGCTCCCAGATAGGGCATGAACTGTTTCGGGCGCAGGTCTTTCATTGATACAAAGTTTAACTGATTGGTTTTATCAGTGGGAACTATTCTTTCTCTTCACTGATTTCTTCATAATCAACATATTCTCCCAGTTGATCCGTGTCGGGTTTTCTCTTGTCATCCATACGGGAAATATGAACCCCTTTGTTTTTTCGCTTGTGGCGTGCCTGATGTGCCTGTGGGTTGTTGCGATAAAAACGTTTTTGATACCTTCTGATATACCATTTGGCAATCCAGGGAAAAACAACGGTGGTTAAAACCCTGAATATTAAATAGATAATTATAAATGTGGCAATGATTCTCAGCATAATATCTCCTGGTCTGCGATGCCACAAAAGTAACAAAAATATGTGTTCTGAAGGGATTGACAGAAAGCGTACCTTTGTAAATTATAGCTTTTTAACTTGTATCTGCATCTTTTATGGGAGCCCTGGTCAATAGTAAGCATCAGTTCTTGCCGGTAACCCGCGAGGAAATGGATCGACTGGGTTGGGAACAGGCGGATATCATTTTTGTTTCCGGTGATGCATATGTGGATCATCCGGCGTTTGGCACAGCTGTTATGGCGCGTGTTGCCGAGTATAGCGGTATGAGGGTGGCTGTGCTCCCCCAGCCCAACTGGCGGGATGATCTTCGGGACTTTAAAAAGCTGGGGCAGCCGAAATACTTTTTTGGAGTCAGTGCCGGTGCGATGGACTCCATGGTCAATCATTACACCGCCCGCAGGCGAAGGCGCAGTGAAGATGCCTATACCCCCGGTGGCCGGGCCGGATACCGTCCGGACATGCCTTCTCTGGTGTATACTCGCATACTGAAACAATTGTACCCGGACATCCCTGTTTTGCTGGGAGGTGTTGAGGCATCAATGCGTCGGTTTTCTCATTATGATTACTGGGAAGACCGGGTGCGACCTTCGGTACTGGTGGAAAGCGGGGCTGATATGTTGTTATACGGGATGGCTGAAATGCCTTTTATTCGGATCATTGAATTGCTGGAACGTGGGGTTCCATTTTCCTCACTTCACAATATGCTGCAAACAGCTTTTGTAACTTCCGTGGATGATCCGCTCCCTCCGCTGAAGGGAACAAAGGAAATCATGCTTCCTTCGCATGAGGAGTGTCTGGCCGACAAGCAGGTTTTTGCTGATGCTTTCCGGGTTATTGAAACAGCCTCCAACCGGACGGATCCCGAGCGGCTCATTCAGCGTCATGGCGATAAAAGGGTGGTTGTCAACCCTCCCTTTCCCCCTACCGATCAGTCTGGAAAAGATCTTGCATGGGATCTTCCATATACGCGGCTTCCCCATCCCAGGTATCATAAAAAACCTGCAATTCCTGCCTACGAAATGATTAAGTACTCTGTAACATTGCACCGGGGTTGCTTTGGCGGG
>PWIY01000367.1 GCA_003560215.1 Bacteroidales bacterium
AGCGAGTCGGGAGCCGATGACCTGAACCTGGTTCGTTATATGCAGCTGCTGTCGCATATCGGGATGTTTGTCGTGTCGTCACTGGTTTTCGCATCCCTTGTGGGCGGCCGTCCGTTGAGGTACCTGCAGGCCGGCAAAACACCGGCTGTCCCGGGAATGGTATTGTCCGTGCTGATCATGCTGGCGGTGCTTCCCCTGGTCAATTATGTGATGGAACTTAACCAGCAGATGTCTTTGCCTGAATCACTCCGGAATCTGGAAGAATGGATGCGGCAGGCTGAAGATGCTGCCCAGGTAATGACAGAACGTTTTCTGCAGGTCACCACCTACCAGGGTTTGCTGTTCAATATTTTCCTTATTGCCATTGTTCCGGCCATCGGGGAGGAGTTTATTTTCCGGGGTGCCCTGCAAAGGATATTCCACCAGTGGAGCCGCAATGCACATGTGGCGGTAATCCTGACCGCCATTATTTTCAGCGCCATTCACTTTCAGTTCTATGGGTTTTTGCCCCGCGTGGTGCTGGGTATGGTGCTGGGCTACATGATGGTGATCACAGGAAATATCTGGGTGCCCGTTTTGGGTCATTTTTTTAACAATGCGGCAGCCGTGGTCACTTATTTTATTGTTCACAATTATACTGAGATGGACCCCGGTGAAGTGGGAGGCCAGAGTTTCGGATTTCTTTTGGCTTTAATCAGCCTTGCCCTGGTTGTGGTCTTTTTCCGGATGATGTCGTGGTATTCCGGAACGGTCAGGCAGCGAAGGGAGAAAACCGGTCCGGATCTGCAATAATTGGTCTGCCGCAGGGATTTCCATTCCAGTTTGCCTCAAAAGATAGCAGCCATGTCGGCATCATTTCTTCCACCTCTGGCAGGTTGAGCGCCTGCCGGGGGAGGCCCACGTGCGGCAAACGACTCCGGGGATGTTGTACTCTCGCCTACAGGTCTTTCAGCAGGCGGTTCTGGTCTGTGTTTTCAAGTAAGTTGTAAAACTGGTGCATTGCAACTTTTATCTGCTCCAAAGTCGGGGTGGGTTTGGCGATCAAAACATTCATCCCTTTTTTATCCAGCCGCTCCAGCACTGTTCTGATGGTGATGGAATGCGTATCCATGGCAGGCTGAAAGGCATACTCCCTGGTTTGGGAAATGTCCGTTGTGGCCACAAGGCCCGTATCCTCCAGGTCGTTTAAAATGTTCCTGGTTAGGCTGTTCGGAATGTGCAGGCTTTCAGATAACTGATCTGAATTCATGGGTGGATCACCGGTCTGGAAGTTTTTCACAATCCGCTGCAGGATGTAAACTGCCAGTATTCTTTTGTTCAGTTGAGAGATGTTTTTGGTCTCCGTTTCGAACTCATAATTTTTGACGTGCTGGCTGGCAAAGGAGAGTTCAGCACCAAACAGCACCACAATCCAGCTCACCTGCATCCATAACAGCAGCAGGGGTACTGCGGCAAAAGACCCGTAAATGGCCCCGTATTTGGCGGCTCCGATCTGAAAGGCAATATAGGCCCATTGTACCAGCTGAAAAATGGTTCCCGCAATGATCCCCGCAATGGCGGCCGATGAAAACCGGACATTGGTATTGGGCATGATGATGTACAGGAGGGTAAAAATGGTCCAGATAAGCAGGTAGGGAATAAGCCGGACAAAGCCCAGCATCACAGGGTTGAGCAGTCCGTTGTCTGCCTGCTGAATTTGTGTGTTCAGAAAGACTGTGGCGGCACTTGCCATGATAAAGAAAAGCGGGGCCAGAAACATCATGGCAAAATAGTCGCTGAACCGCCGTGACCAGGGGCGGGACTTGTTTACCTGCCAGATCCGGTTAAAGGATTCTTCGATATTGACCAGCAACATGGTGATGGTGTAAAGCAGAATAAGCAAACCAACTGCAGCCACTGTTCCCCCGTGGGTTTGCATAAAGAAAGTGTTGACAATGTCCATTACCCAGTTAAAAACCTCTTCCCTGCCAGCCAGTGCTGCCTCCAGCTGTCTTTCCACGTACATTTCCAGTCCGAAACCTTTGGCGATCCCGAAGGCGAGGGCCACCACAGGCACGATGCTGAACATGGAATAAAAGGTGAGTGCAGGGGCCCGGAGCAGGATGTTGTCTTCGCGTACCCCCCGCAATGCCAGGCTCAGCACACGCAATTGTCTGATCAGGAAACTGTCGCGTGGAGATAACTCCCTCATGGGTACCCGCCATAAATCTTTTTTGAGAAAGCGGATCGCTTTCCTTGTGTAGCGCCTGTAGGTGGAGATTTTTTTCTTCATGACCGGTGGAAGACGGTGGAAATTAATGCAATGGCTTATCCCAAAAATACAAAAAAAGGGACTGCCCCAACAATTGGGCGACAGTCCCTTTTCTGCGGCAAATAAAAATTTAGTCGATCACAAAGATCGCTTCTTCCAGCCCCTGATTGATTTCAACGTTATCCACAGTGACTTCTATGGTCTGAGGGCCCGCTTCCTGGGTGATCGAAAACGGGATTACAAAACCATCCACTTCCCTGTAATCGTCATAGGTGGAACTACTTTCAGCGCTGACTGTTTTCATTTTAAGCCCGGTGTCCGTGCAATAGTAATGGCGAACGGTATTTCCTGACGGATAGGTGGCCTTCACCTTGTAGGATTCCTGCCCGTCAATGACTTCAATGCCAAGCAGTTCCTTTTCAATGCCGAATTCCCTGTAAGTTAATTCGGGAATGATGGCTGACTCCATTTTGAATTGTTCAAATTCGTCCCCTTCTGAGAATTCCTGCCGTCCCATCTGGGATACCACCACGCCTTTATCCCCGTCAAACAACTGCTGAGAAAGGGTCATGCCACCCATCGATGTTTCCTGAAGCAGAAAATGCGGTTCTTTCTTATAGATGGTCATTTGTACCTCCTGCCCCATAAGCCGGCCTGTCATTTCCTGTTTGATATCCT
>PWIY01000057.1 GCA_003560215.1 Bacteroidales bacterium
CGGTCAACAGCAAGCGCAACATTGATGAGGTTCAGATGGGGCTGCTCCAGGTAATGGCCAACATCCTGGGCGATGCCCTGCTGCGAAACATCATCGAGCTTGAAAAGAAAAAAGCCGAAGAAAGCCTGAGGAAAAGCGAAGCAGAGTTGCGTGAACTGAACGCAACAAAAGACAAATTCTTCTCCATCATCGCACATGACTTGAAAAGCCCCTTCAACTCCATCCTGGGCTTCAGCGAGCAGCTGGTCAGGCTTCTTGAAGACAAGCATTACGACAGCACGGCCGAATACGCCCGGATCGTCCAGCAATCGTCAGAAAAAACCATGAACCTGCTCACCAACCTGCTGGAATGGGCCAACACCCAAACAGGCAGGGTGCAATACAACCCCGAATACTTTGAGATGGTCTTTCTGATCCGTGAGGTCACCTCATTTTTCAAAGCCACAGCCACACAGAAATCCATCACCCTGAAAGAAGAACTGCCTCCCAACCTGGTTGTTTATGCCGACAAAGAAATGATCAGCACCGTAATGCGCAACCTGGTCTCCAATGCCATCAAATTCACCGGCAAAGGCGGAGAAATCATCATATCTGCAAAAAAACAGCACAACCAGGTGGTGGTATCCGTCCGCGACAGTGGCGTGGGCATCCCCCCCGAAAACCTCGACAAAATGTTCCGCCTGACCGGCAGCGAATCCACCCGCGGCACCGACAATGAAAAAGGCACCGGCCTCGGGCTGATCCTCTGCAAGGAATTCATCCAAACCCACGGCGGCAGAATCTGGGCGGAAAGCAAAGTGAATGAAGGGTCTGCCTTCAGTTTTACCCTTCCCGGGGATGGGAACATTGGGGGTAGCCCATAAACCTGGTCGGGGGCTAAAGCCCCCTCAGGTTAGTCGGCGCTTCGCGCCTCCGGTTAGTCGTGGCTTCGCCACTCCAGTTGTTGGTTAACGGCGCTTCGCGCCTTGGTTGTTGGTTTGTCGGGGGCTGCGCCCCCTCTGGTTAGTCGGCGCTTCGCGCCTCCGGTTTTTGGTTCTCATGGGATGGGAACGGTGGCGGTAGCCCGTAAACCGTGGCCGAAGCTGGCAAACCACCGTTCCAGGACGGGTTAACCGATTCAGGGTTAAATACTTCTCCTTTCAACTTATAAATATAACCTATTACCATTATTCAGCTGTGGTTCTGACTGTGGCTGAGTTAAATATATTTAAATTGTTGTGGAAGTGTAATTTTAGTATTATATTTGATACCACAACGAGATGAAGTTTAAATTTAAACCAAAACAAAATACTACTTATTCAGATGTTCGTATTGATCTCGAAAATCTTAAAAAAGCCACTATTAATGAAATACCTCTGAACCATCTGAGAAAAATTTGCAGATTCATTGGTGTTGAGGAAATTAAAGCCACCGGGTCTAGTGTACGTTTTACTCATCGAACTTTACAGCAGCATCCCTATTACCGGGGATTTTTTCAAATACACAAAATTCACAAGGGCGGCGATCAGGAGTTAGTGAGGAAAAACGATTACAAAAAATACTTTTACCCTGCAGTTTTGGTCATCCTAGACACACTGGAAAACGAATAAGACCATGTCACATAAATCACTGAAATACTACAAAAACCTGGATTACAACATCATCATCGAAAAGCAGATCGAGGATAATGAGCAATGGTACATCGCCTTTACAAATGAATTGGGCAAATTGGCCTGTTACGGTCGGGGGGACACCCAGGCCGAGGCATTGGCCAGTTTTTTTCATGAAAAGGACGCCTTCATTGAGCATCTTTTCAGCGAAGGCAAGCACATTCCCTTGCCGGAAGCCCATGCACAAAAATTCAGCGGATTTTTCAATGTCCGCACCTCCCCCACCATCCATGCCAACCTGGTAACCCAGGCCAAACAACAAGGGATCTCCCTGAACCTCTATTTAAACCAAATACTGGCCGGAGCCGTGGAAAGAAAAGCCATGCAATTTAAAGCTAAGGGTTCAACGGTTTGTCGGGGCTGACTCCCCTCTGGTTAGTCGGCGCTTCGCGCCTCCGGTTTTTGGTTCTCATGGGATGGGAACGGTGGCGGTAGCCCGTAAACCGTGGCCGAAGCCACGCGGTTGTTGATTCTCACGGGCAGAGAGCATTGGAGGTAACCCGTAAACCGTAGCCGAGGCTGGCAGACCACCTTCCGGGCGGGCACCCCACATTTCAACGAAATTTATGCCCGATGTGTTTGGTTTCTTTGAGGTAGTTGATCAGGGCGAATATCTGTTTCGAGATGGAGACAGTTTGTGCTAAAATTTCCCGGTGCTGGGTTTCGCTGATGAACCTGAAGTCCAGGGCACGGTACGACTGGGACCGAATCTCACTGCACGAACCCTTGGCAATGTAAAGGAATTGGATGAACTCTTTTTTCCCGCCCCGGCAAAACCCTTCAGCAATATTGTCCATGACGGAACCTCCCGCACCCCTGATCTGGCTCCGGAACCGGAGATCCCTGCTAAACAGATCCCCCGAAGTGACCCTGAACAGATATTTACAGAGCTCACGGGCCTCCTGCCAGATCGTTAAGTCTTCAAACGTTTTTATTTTCATAAATTTGATGCGTTATCCTGTTAAACCCTTGCTTGATCACAAAAGCCAAATCTAGCCAAAAAACAATTATATTAAACATATTTTCCGCTAAACATGCCAAAAATACTTATAACCGGTACCGCCGGATTCATCGGATTCCATTTGGCCAACGCCCTTCTTGCCAAAGGCCATACCATTTTGGGCCTCGACAACATCAACGATTACTACGATGTCCAGCTGAAATACGACCGCCTCAGCCAGGCCGGCATCCACCTCAACCGGGCCGAAACCCACACCGATCCGGGCACCAGCCACCAACCGTCAGCGCACAGCGCTGACCAACCGGAGTGGCGAA
>PWIY01000053.1 GCA_003560215.1 Bacteroidales bacterium
AACGGATCGGTTCAGCCCGGAAACCGGGAGAAGTGATAGTACGGATTATTCGGTCAACAAGCTGTCCCTGAAGGTTAAAGATATCAATCTGCACATCCAGTTCACTGAAAGCCTGGTTGTGATTGAAGGTAAACCATGTTTCTCCGGAAAAAGGATTCGGATAATTCATCAGGTCATTCAGGGTAAGCCTGCCGGCTGAGCCCACAACAAACTCAATGGTTTCCGTGGAAGGATTATTGTGTGCATCCCATGCCCTTAGCGTCAGACTGTGACGACCATCATCAAGTCCAAAAAAAGGATAAACCACACGACCGCTGTGGTAGGTATCCGTATCTGCCTCATAATAGCTGTTCAGTCTGATGGGATCCGAACGCTTATCGTTTAAAAAAGCCACAATATCGTGCCCCACCCTTCCGGTCACATTGATACCGCTTTCATCCGATAAAAACGCAAGTAAAATAGGGTTTTCGTTTGTATGATCCCCGGACACAAAGTTTGTGTCATTCAGAAAGAGACTGATCTCCGGCCCCTCATGGTCAGGCTCGAATGAATCCAGGGTGCCGCCTATGGTAAAATCCCTGTAAAAACCGTTTCCGTCTTTGTTCCCATCGTCCAGATAATAACTGATCTTTCCCTTTCCGTAATCATAGGCAATGTCTTTGGGGACAACAAACCGAAAGGAAAAATCCCCGTTCTCAACCTTTGCCCTCCCCCTGTATAAAATGGCGTTTCGCATGCTGAATTCCGCCTCCATGCTGCCCGGATTGTTCCCCAGCGTCTTGTATCCGGTTTTTTTATCAAACACGGTCGGAAATAAAATGCCGCTATAACCTTCCAGTTTATTCCCCGACTCATCTGCCACATATCCACTCACTTCAACCTCCTGGAAAGCTCTAATGGTATCAGGCATTTGTTCGGTTACCACCCGGTATTCGGGGTAGGCCATCTGCATGGAAGGATCTCCGAGCAGCACAAAGTTTCTGAGCTGCATGGGGGTGGAACCGCCACTGCTCTCTCTTTTGGCAATCCTTATCAGATCACCCAGGCGATGGTGTTCTCCGGTTGCATTTCTCTCAAAGACATTTTCAGTAAAATGGCGGTTCAGTACCAGGTTTGAACCGGACCAGGCCAAACGGGTGGTGGTATAAAGCGCTGCAGAACCCCCTTCTGGTTTCAATACGATGCGCACGCCCGCCGATAGATCCTCCGGGTCAGGCTGGTCAAAACTGCTGAAGTTACATGTGGCTGTCATAAACACCGGCATGTTGTATGTATTGTTCCAGGTGGAAATATCGTCAAAGGTCAGCACCCTTTGTTGAGCCAGGCCCCTTACACCACCGTGTCCAATGTAATTGATCATTAAAGCCCCTTTGTTTACCCTTTCATTGATGGCTCTGTTCACTTCCGGATAACGGGCACCTCCTGAGGTTGTGACCTGCTGATAGGCATCAAGGTATATCTTTTCCACATTGTAAGAAGGGTGATTTTCCCGGATGATATCCGACAGCAACTCGGCATGGTTAAAGTGGGTATTCAAATCCCCGTCATCTGCCACAAACACCATGGTATTTCTCCAATCGGCATAATTGGAAACCACCCCGGTAAAACCAATGTCCTCAGCATCAGGTGCCAGACCCGGCACCCGCTGCTCGTAACGAAGAATTTTATCAACCATCACCTCTGCCTCTTCAGGGGTGCGGACAGGAAGTCTTCCGATACCGATATCCAGCACACCCTCTGCCCCTTCTCCTTCATGATCTGCCAGCAGCCCGAAGTAATCATCCGTCATGTAGGAACTGCGCGGAGCCAGAGAGGCTTCACTCTGGTACGTAGGGATCAGGTTGCCTCCGTACCCCAAAAGATCCTTATTGTCAATTGTGCCATTGCCGAAAAGCAAAAGATATTGTGGCAATTCTTCAGGCGTCAGCGCCCGGTCATAGAACATTTTCATAAAATTCCGGATGGCAGAAACATCGGCTGCTCCTGAGGAAAACTCATTGTACACCTGTTGTATGGTAGCAACAAAAACAGAAAGCCCGTCATTCTCCCGCCGAAAAGCAGCGAGCCGTTCTGCCTGATCAAGCATTTTCTCAGGAACAACAATTATCAGATCATGAGGATCCAACCCGTGGAGGTTTTGATTGGACACATGCCCTTTCAGGGAAGCCTCCGGAAATGAACTGCCGTCAAAAGCGATCATTTCACGTAAACTGTCACCCGGAAGTCTGAACCTCACCTCAGTCCCGTTTAAAGAGACCTCCTGTTTCCGGATCCGGAACCTGTCACTGACATCCCATACCGTAATATCAGGTCCGGCATTCTCCATGACATACTCAAAAACATGACCAGGCCCAAGATCACGGGTATGCCTAAATGCCATATATGGCCCGCTGAAATGGAGTTTCCGGGTTGCATTAACCCTCAGGAAACGGAGCCAGCCACGGGAGCCGGTAACCGGTCGGCTGTAAACCATCCTGACCGACACCTCTCCGGGAGCATCCGGAACAAACCGCAGAACGCCTTCTGAGGCACGTGCCTGAAAACCGTTGTAGTCGGCCGGGTTGATTGAAGGAAGCTGAATTTGTGTTTGCTCACCCCCCGCCGAAATGCTGAAATATGACTGGACAGAAGCCCGGGCTGCAACCTCAGCCTCCACCACAACCTCTGTTCCCGGCTTATGCGATTGCAGGTCAAATGAAAAATGCTGCGGGGCTGAAGAGTTAAAACTTTCTCCGTACCAGACACGTCCGCTGCCGATCATATTTTCCAGCTCTTTGTGATGAAGGGCATATTCATGAAAACTGCGAATGGTATGGGTCGCCTCGGCACCTGTCCCTGCCCGAAGTTCGATGCGCCTTCCCGGACCATTGTCAACCGTTAAAAAGTAACAGCTTTTTTCAGTGTAAAGG